>JANYCH010000195.1 GCA_025360395.1 Cytophagales bacterium
AAATAATGAAAGAACTTGGTTGGGAACCATCTTTACAATTTGAAGAAGGCCTGAATATTACTGTAGATTGGTATTTAAACAATAAGGAATGGTTGCAGAACGTTACCAGCGGTGCATACCTAAAATACTACGATAAACAATACTCAGCTAAATAAAAAAGTATAATCATAAATAGAGGGCCACAGAAAATTATTCTGTGGCCTTTATTTATTTTACTCATTTGAATGATGATGTTTTCTCCTGGCTATTCTAGCATTTTTTCTGGAAAGCATTATCATAAATTCATTGGCAACACTGAAGAACATTGCGAAGTATAAATAGTTTTTAGAGAATTCAATATGTAATGCTTCTAATATTAGAAGAATACCTATCAATACTAAAAAATTCAATGCCAGCATTTTAATTGAAGGATTGTCGTTCACAAATTTGCTTATAGGTCCGGAAGCCCACATCATTATTACTACTGCTACAATTACTGCTGCAATCATAATTCTTACGTCATTAACTAAACCTACTGCGGTAAGTATAGAATCAAACGAGAAAACTATGTCTATCATTATAATCTGGGTAACAGCAGAAAACAGGTTTAATTTTTTCTTAGATTCAATCTCAACAGGCGAATCTGTATGGCCTTGTATTTTTTCAATTATTTCCTTAATTGTCTTAAAAATAAGAAAGACCCCACCTCCAAATAGTATTATATCCCTACCAGTTATTCCATGATTAAACACTTCAACAAGTGGCTTTTCCATATGAACAATAATGGAAATACCAAACAATAAAATTATCCGGAAAAACATGGCCAAAAACAATCCTATAAGCCTGGCTTTTTTCTGGATTTCTTTAGGAAGTTTGTCTGCAAGAATTGAAATAAATATAATATTGTCAATTCCCAATATTATCTCTAACAAAGTTAATGTAAGGAAACTTAAAATGACATCTTCGTATTGAAACAGGTCCATTGATTTAGATAATTCCTTAATACATAACAGGGATGCAAATATATGATTTCATAAATAATATTAGGAATTTGGGTTTACTTTTTAATGTCATCATATATAAATGATAGGTTTATGAAACTATTTAAACCTCAATTACATTATATTTACAACGCAAAAAAAAGGGCGAAATGAAAAAATTAATATTAATTCTATTAACTATCGGAACTCTTGCAGCGACATCCTGCATAGAAAAGAGCGCTTGCCGTAAAAACTACAAAGGCAACAAAAGAAAAGGAATGGATTTAGCTCCAGGATTTAAATAAGATATTGCCCTTGATAATGGGCAATACTTTTTTTTATCATCCGGGTTATGTATTTTGCGCCCAAATTATTTTGAAGTACTTCGCTTACATATTATCTTTTGCCTTTTTAACGGCTATATTTTTTAACAATAGTTACAATACAGTTTCTGTATCTAACAAAAAAAACAAAACAGAAAGGTTAGAGAAACTTCAGATTGCCAGTTCACAGGTCACAAATAGTGCGATTGACTTTAAATTAACCCTACCATTTAGTTTTGAATATAAATTTCAGGGTTTAGTCAGACAATTTTCAAATGGTTTAATGAAGCAGATAAATTTTATAGATCTGTATCTCAAGACACTACTGATCTACATTATTTCTCCAAATGCCCCCTAAAGCTTCTTAGCTTCCTTTTTATCTTATTCACATTTTAAATTAAAACAATTCATTAGATGAAAGTTCAATACAAATGGGGAATTATTACCCTCACTATACTCGTATCATTATTATCAATCTATTTTCTATCATTTTCATTGGTTTCAAGGAATGTTCAAAAGCAAGCTGCTGATATTGCCAGTGATGCTAATGGAAATGTGAATTTTTCAAAAAAACAAAAATACCTCGATTCTATCTGGAACGAGCCGGTTTATAATTTCCTAGGTAAAGAATATACTTACGAGGAGGTAAAAAAGAACGAACTTCAATTAGGTCTCGATTTATTGGGAGGAATGCATGTTGTCCTTGAGGTATCACCTAATGAAATCATGAAAGGTATGGCAGGTAACAATGCCAATGATCCAAAATTTACTGCTGCATTGGCACAAGCCGAGGCAAAACAATCTACATCACAAAAAAAGTTTTCAACGTTATTTAATGAAGAGTTTCAGAAAGTATCTCCAGGAGATAAACTAAGCAGGCTATTTGCCAATACAGCTAATAAAGGGAGGATAAACTTTAATTCACCAGATGATCAGGTTATTAAGGTGTTGGATGAGGAGATTGACAATGCCATTGACCGTTCCTTTAATATTCTAAGATCTCGTATTGATAAGTTCGGTGTTGTTCAGCCTAACATTCAAAGATTGAAAGGCACATCCAGAATCCAACTGGAACTTCCTGGTGTTGATAATCCTGCACGTGTTCGGAAGCTATTACAAGGTGTTGCAAAACTGGAATTTCTTCAGGTTTGGGAAAATGACGAATTCGGTCCATACATTACTAAATTAAATGATTATTTGGTACAAGAAGAAAAACTAGCCAAATCTAATGGCAGCATTAATACAGCCACCACAAATGATAAGGATTTATCTCCTTTGACAGTTTCAGATTCTTCCAAAACCAAAAGTCTTGAAGATCAGTTAACTTCTGCTGATACTTCAAATAAAAGTACAGCAAAAGCTAAATCAGATAGTCTTCCGTCAAATCAAAGCACTACGCTTGCAAGTTTGTTTGTTCCTCTTGGTAATAGCCTGGGCGCCAATATAAAAGATACTGCAAAAGTCAATGCACTTTTCCGAAGAACAGACATAAAAGCTTTATTCCCTCCAAACATGAAAATGTTATGGGATGTAAAACCTATTGTTACTACAGATAAGAAAGAATATGTTGCCTTATACCCGGTAAAAAGAGGTAGAGATACCAAAGCCCCTTTAACAGGTGAAGTTATCACTGATGCACAACCATCCTTTGATGGTGGTTCACCTGGTGTTAGTATGAGCATGAATGCGACAGGTGCGCAAAAATGGAAAAAAATCACAGGAGAAAACTTAGGAAAACGAATTGCCATAATCCTTGATGATTATGTTTATTCAGCACCAACAGTTCAAAGCGAAATTCCAAACGGTAATTCGTCCATT
>JANYCH010000196.1 GCA_025360395.1 Cytophagales bacterium
CAGTTTCAACCCGATTGGGCCCTCATAACCCAGGTGAAAGCAAGAGGGGTTTGTGTTACAGCAAAAGGAAATGAAAGTGATTTTGTTTCCAGGTTTTTCGCTCCCCAATCTGGTATAAATGAAGATCCTGTTACCGGATCAGCTCATACAACTCTTATCCCTTATTGGTCCAGGAAAACAGGTAAAGCAGAATTAGTTGCAAAACAGGTTTCAGAAAGAGGAGGGATGCTCTTTTGCAGGAATTTGGGTGAGCGGGTCGAAATTGGCGGAAAGGCAATTTCTTACCTGGAAGGCACTATAAATGTTTAATTATCTCTCAGGAAACGGATATTATACCTGAAATAACTTTTGATATGATAAAATGTTACTAAGTTGCTCTTTGTTTTTGATAAGCAGCTTTGATAGAATCGTTTAAACAAAGAAATCTTTTTTCAAGATAACTTAATAAACGCTCTTCAACTTTTATTCCTTCCCGAGTGCATTTATTAACATTATAAATACTTGCGAAACCCAATTTCTGCAATTCCAGCCTTAGACTCCTATATCTTTCCGAATCAACTGAAACTTTTGTTTCTGAAGGTTTATCTTCTAAAAGCTTCAGGCTGTTTGAATATAAGGACCTGATGAAATTAAGATGATGATCATTTAAATTTTCCTTGCTCACAGGTTTGAATTTAGAAATCATTTTTCAAAACTATTGAGCCACAGTTGATTTAAATGTAATATTTCCGGAAAAATTAATTTTCAAGGAATAGGAATGCATTAATAAAGCTGGTATTGGGTAATGGTTGTAGTACCCAGTACAGTAGTTATTTTATAAGTATTCGCATTGCAATCCCCAACAGGAACTGTAGATATTGTACTACCTGTCGTATTGTAACCAGCTTCAATCTGAAAATATGCCGGGTTTAAATTTGGTACAGTTGCATCTAAACGCGCTTTTCCAACTTTTAGAACATAAGGGCCCTGAAAGCCTGTACCGCAATTAGACCAGGTAAAAGCGTTTAAAATATGGGTTTGGTAAGGATAGTCACCATCCAATGTCCGGCCAATTTCGGAAACATCATTAAGTGTATCGCCTGTAACAGTTAATGACAAGCCAGCCCAGCCATTGTTAGATGCCCAAGTACGGGTCTGAAAGTATTTTTTGTTTTTGGTAAGGCTATTTGAGTAGGTTACATCAAAGGATCCTCGGATTTTATGAGATACTGTTTTGTTGGCAGTAACACTTTCCCAAATGTATCCGCCTGTAGTATTTGTGGAAGTCAGGTATCCGTTGAGTTTTACTATATCGTTTGTTGCTTCAACTTCAACCACATAATCCGTAAAAATAAGTTTGAACTGAGAATTCATATCACTGAACTTTGAACCGTTTATAAGTTGAAAAGTAATAAGTCCGCTTTTGAATTTATAGCCGCATTTGGATACTTTACCATACCTCATATTGTATGTTTTTACAGTACCCACAGTACTTGAATCTACTGAAACAACCCCACAAGGCAGGTTATAGGTGTCCAATCTTTTATTGCTTCCTCCACCAATATTATTGTTGATATAATTATTTACATCTTCTAAAGCATCATCTGCAGCAGAAGAGCCGGTTTGGTCAGACTGTTTAACTTCTTTTTTCTTAATTTCTTCTGTAGAAGAAGGAGTAGGATCTTCTGTTTTACTTTTTTTGCAACTGCTAAAAATGGTAAGTGAGGTTATTCCCACAACTAAAAGCAAACTTATACTTTTTTGTTTCATCATTAAAATATTAAATTGATACTATAGATACAATATATGTTTGAAAAGTAAACTTATCAGAAGTGAACGTGCTTTTTTAAAATAGGTTTTAAATACAAAAGGAAGCCCGAAAGCTTCCTTTGCCAATTTCAAATCAAAAACCAGGTTAGAGCAAGGAAACGCCGGTCATTTCCGTAGGTTGCAGAACACCAATAAGTTGTAGTATTGTTGGAGCAAGATCTCCTAACTTACCATTTTTAATAGGCAAAGAATATTCATTGTCTACTAATATGCAGGGAACAAGGTTTGTTGTATGGGCAGTATTAGGGGTGCCGTCCTGATTTACCATGAAATCAGCGTTACCATGATCTGCAATGATGATTGAAGTATATCCATTTTCCAAACCAGTAGTCACTACTTCATTCACACATTTATCTACCGTCTCGCAGGCTTTAACAGCGGCTTCAAAAACACCTGTATGACCCACCATGTCCGGGTTGGCAAAGTTTAAACATATAAAGTCTACCTCTTTTTTCTTCATTTCCGGCAGAATAGCGTCCCTGATTTCGTATGCACTCATTTCCGGCTTTAAATCGTAAGTCGCTACTTTAGCAGAAGGGCACAATAATCTTTTTTCACCTTCAAATTCTTTTTCCCTTCCACCTGAAAAGAAAAAAGTAACATGTGGGTATTTTTCGGTTTCTGCAATCCTGATTTGTTTTTTACCAGCATTTGCTAAAACTTCACCAAGAGTATTATTTAAATTGTCCTTGTCAAAAATGACTTTCACATTTTGAAACGAATCGTCATAATTGGTCATGGCCACATAATACAGGTTTAGCTTCTTCATTTGCTGTTCAGGGAAATCTTGCTGTGTCAAAGCCTGGGTTATTTCTCTTCCTCTATCAGTTCTGAAATTAAAACAAAGAACCACATCACCTTCTTCAATAAGGGCCAATGGTTTGTTGTTGTCGTCCACCACAATTAGCGGTTGAATGAACTCATCCGTAACATTAGTACTATAGGATTCTAAAATAGAACCAGAAAAAGAGATCGAAAATACCAGGCAACATCGAAATTGCCGAAGTTTATATTCTAGTCATGAATTAGTCGATCGCCGTCAAGGTTTTA
>JANYCH010000219.1 GCA_025360395.1 Cytophagales bacterium
GTCCGCCAGTGTACCCTATAACCAGTCCCATTGCAATAATATGGGCAGATAACCTGATGTAAACCGGAAGGCTTTTCCTGTCATCCAGGAAACTGGTTATGGACATCAACATAAGGCCGATATAAAATGTAAAATGAGGGATAGGAATTCCAAGAGAGAAAGCTGCTAATGACCCACATAGAATTCCTGCCACAAGAGCTAATCCGCCACCGCGTGGAGTTATTTTAACATGAGAAGACCTTTCATTGGGAATATCTAAAAATGCCTTCCTGGTCAGATAAGGGATTAAGTAATATAAAGTCAAACAGGTAATGAAAACACTTACCAGACCTGCTATTGAAAGATTGAGTAAAAATGAAGACATTGTTAAGCTGCTTGAACCTGCAATTTACTTTTTTGTTATAGAAGAAATAGTACCTCTTGTGGTTTCTGGTAAACTAAAACCCAATTTTGTTGTCATTTCAGCTGTATCTACCACAAACGAACTGGTTATTTTATTTAGCTTTTCTGTATTTAAAGGCAAAGGAAGATGATTCCCCAGGGACGCAATTGCCTTTATTAAAAATGGTGGAAAGTATAATCTCGGTGGTTTTTTTTCAATTGATCCAAAAATAATTGACATTAATTCTTTCGTGCTTATTGCATCTTCATTGGCAATATTCAAAGTCATAGAATTATATCCGTTTTCTACCAATTTTATGAAAATATGACAGAGGTTATTTAATGACAAGTATGACCTTTTGTTTTCAAATGCCTCAAAAGGGTAGGGCAGGCCTTTCCGGGCAAATTTTACAAGGGTTGCGAGATTTCCTTTTACCGATGGACCATAAATAAGGGTAGGCCTTAAAATATAAAATGATTTACCACTGCTTAAATTAAAGTTTTGAATATATTTTTCAGCCTCACGTTTTGATTTAGCATAAGGTGTTTGGGGTTCACTTAAATCTAAAGCATTGGTAATATAAGCCTGATCATCCCCGACTGCTTTGATTGAACTTAAGAATATAAATTTTGATGCATTTGAGCTTGCGAATGCATCGAACAATTTTTTAGTGATGCCATAATTTACTTCGAAATATTCTTCAGCTTTCGACGTGTTTTTTGTGTCATGGGCTTTTCCTGCGAGATGAATTACAGATTTTATAGAATTTTCATCAATAATTTGGCCGAAATCCTGATGACCAGTCAACCACTGCACATTTTTTAAAATAGGATTATTTTCAGCTCTTGAAATAGCAAATATTTTCCAATCCGGATGATTTACATTAAAATATTTTATGATGGCTTGTCCAACAAAACCAGTTCCACCCGTTAAAAAAATATGCATGAGTTACCTGTTGAAATTTCCCTTAACACAAAACTTAAAAATTATTGGATTCGGCAATCAAAAATAATATTATTTCCCAATTATGACGAATGCAAAATCCATGAACTGCTTTAATTACACAATGTTTTAAAGCCTTATCATAATACCTGGTAACGTAATAATGACCAGATATTATACCAACTTTTTAACCTTGTTTTGCGCAAGGGAAAGTTTTATCGCAGTAGTATAATAGCTATAATCTGTTCGACACATATTCAGTTTAAATAAGACACCTGAAAGGTTTTTCAATATATCTGTAGACAAGCTTCTGAATATTACTAATGTTATATCTTTTTCAATTTAAAGCTTTAATGAAATCGTAATGTAACGATCTGAATTACAATGATCTATTATGAGTAAATTTTGTCGACCCCAAGTGCTGCGAATATAGCACTTTCAGAAAGGTCTTTGAGCAAATCAAGTCTGTTTAGCTAGGTTTTTAAATTTTTAACATCCTTTATTAACGAGTCGATTAATTGATAATATTCCTTTTTTCTTCTTTCAAGGCTAAATTCCTTAATGATCCTGTCTTTGGCCTTCTTCCCCAATTCCTCTAAAGGCGAATTTAAAGCATTAATTACCAGCTTCTTTAATAAATTAACATCCTTTTTCTTTAACAAAAATCCGGTATTTTCAATAATTTGGGGAATGCCGGCAACATTTGAACCTATTGGCACACATCCGCAAAGCATTGCTTCACAAAGTGCGTTAGGAAAGCCTTCTGCAATGGAAAGCTGAAGATAGAACTGACTTTCATTTAAAAGTTTGGATAATCCTTCCTGAGGTAGAAATTCTATATAAGTTACGTTGTCAGGAGCATTTGGCATTTTTGCTTTATCATTCATACCTACAATAAAGAAAGTACAATCGGGTAGTTCTTTAGCCAATTCTAAAATAAGGTCAATGCCTTTTCTGTAAAATACAGGCTTGGTCTCGATGTTTTTCCCAATGGTGATGAAGGTTTTAGGTCTTTTATGAAATTGTTCATTTTCTGAAAAAATGTTAGTATCATAACCATTAAATATCGTAACAAACTTGGCCCTCACTTTAGGACAAAAATACAAGATACCCTGTTTCTGTTCTATTTCATAATAATCTGAATTACTTAGGATAAGGGATTCATGTACTGGAACAATGTGTGTTGCCCATTCATAAGATTTTCTTGTTGTGTATCCCAGCAGGAACTTTCTGAAATTACCATAAGAAATTGAAGGGTAAGAAAAAGAATCTGTTCCACAGGCAATTATCACATTCGGCTTTCGAAATATTTTAGCAAAAAGGGAGGGTAAAAAAGAATGATATCCACAAAATTGACATAATACAAGATCAGCTTTGTAGAAATTAAATACCAAAAGCCATAGTTGCTTAATAAACTGAAAAATTATATCTAGTTTGACCTGTATATGAAAATTAGAAAAAATCAGATCGTACTTTTTAGATAAAAAATCAGTATCTTTTCTTATAAAAGTAGCATCTATATGTGTAACGTAAAATATTTTCTTTTTCAATCTGGTTTATTGATATTACCATTTCCCATTATCGAAGCCAAAGTTCCACATTGGTATTAATATACTTAAAAAATAGCCAACCAAAGAACGTAATTGCCAAAGGATATTCAAAGTATATGGAAAAAAATAAGACTTTATTATATCGTTTTATTACAGCCATCTATACGACGGCCATACAAGTCCATCCAATAGTTAAGTTAAAGTTATTCCCCATCTTTAGTGAGCAATAAGTAATATCATACCATATACACCTGAATTGAAACTAACAGGAAGGCTTGCTGTGCCAATTAATTAGAAGTCTACACATTCGAAATTGACACAAATGTAACATGTTTTATGTCCTGATTATTGACCATTTCAAGTCACATGATAATAAATAAGAGTATAAATATATATGTTAATTATAAAATATTTTATTTTTCATTGAATGAAATTTCTATTCATATTTTAGAGATAAGGCATTGCGAATGTCTAAAAGTCAAGATACCTTGTACCACAAATTAGTTGAAATTTCTTGTTATGTTAAAGCAGTATATTCTTTCTGTTATTTACAGGGTTAGTTTTTTGAATTTTATCTTCTTTCTTGTACGTGATTTTTATAATCACAACGAAATAGATAAATACAAGAATCTAATAAATGCATATCCTAGTACACCAAAAGCATTATTTATAGACTGTGGCGCTAATCTTGGCGATTCAATCAAAGCAGCATCAGACATTGGTTTTCAAAAAATCATTGCATTTGAACCTAATAATTATTGTTATAGAACGCTATGTTCGAGGTATCAATTTAACAAAAAGGTAGTCATAATAGATCAGCCCGTTTGGGATAAAGTGGCAGCTGTTCAGATTTTTATGCCAACACAGAAAAGTATCAACCCCATCAAACATTCAGCCTCTACCACATTGATAAAAGATAACATGAATGCCGATTTGACCAATTCCTTATTAAAAGAATCAGTTTGTCTTAGTGAATATGTATTGGGCCTCAATGAGAAAGTCAACTTCTTGAAAATCGATATTGAAGGTGCCGAGATTGATGTTATGAATGATTTGCTTACAACCCAAGCTTACAAGCACATTGACATTATTGCCGTGGAAACTCATGAACATATTTTCAAAGATTTAAATTATTCGGATCAACTTAAACGAATCAAACAGGAAGTATTATCTCTTGGACTTGAAAATAAGATCTTTTTTAATTGGGTATAACTTTTAATAGTTACCCTTAAGGAATCAAAATTAGAATTGGACCAATTTTGATTTTGGTTGACAATAAACAGGAATCAGTTGACATAAAAAGCATGGTTTTCAGGTATTCTTAAGATAGAATACTACTGGTTCCATAATGGCATTTACTTTATAAAGCTCGATAAAATTTCTTTTCTCCTAAAAAATAATTAATTAAGTGGC
>JANYCH010000226.1 GCA_025360395.1 Cytophagales bacterium
GAATGGACATACTTTCTAAGACCTGGTTTACTAATTCGCTCTAAGTTTAATATAGCTGGCTTTTTCGTCATAGGATCGTATTTTAAAGCGATCTTTATAACACCTTGTACAGTGCTTTCTTCGAATTTGTAACTGAAGATAAAGCCTTTATCGTAAAGTACTTTCGTTATCTCCTTTTTAAGATTAGAAGCTGGAATTTCCACAACTCTATGACGAGCTTTAGAAGCATTCCTTATTCTAGTCAAATAATCTGCTATTGGATCTGTTAACATCTTGTAATCTGTTCTCTATTTTTCAAAAGGGCTGCAAAGATATGTAATTGTTATTTAATAAACAAATTACCAGCTCGCTTTAGTTATGCCTGGTATTTTTCCGTCTGAAGCCATTTCACGGAACACATTTCTGCATAATCCGAATTTCCTCATGTATCCTCTTGGACGACCTGTGATTTTGCATCTGTTATGCAATCTTACAGGAGAAGCATTCCTAGGTAATTTATCTAAACCGATGTAATCACCTTTCGCCTTTAGTTCAGCTCTCTTAGTTGCATATTTAGCAACTATTTTTTGTCTTTTAAGCTCTCTAACTTTTACTGATTCTTTTGCCATGATTATTTCTTTTGATTGGCGAAGGGCATTCCAAATGCTTTTAACAACTCTAAACTTTCTTCATCAGAACCAGCAGTTGTCACAATAGTTATATCCATTCCAGTGATCCTGGAAACCTTATCAATACTAATTTCTGGGAAAATAATTTGCTCTTTAATACCTAGAGTATAATTTCCTTTTCCGTCAAATCCTTTATCATTCACACCCTTGAAATCCCTAACACGAGGAAGAGCAACAGACATTAATCTATCTAGAAATTCATACATTCTATCGCCGCGAAGAGTTACTTTCGCCCCAATTGGCATGTTTTCTCTCAACTTAAAGTTAGATACAGCCTTTTTGGATTTAGTTGCAACTGCTTTCTGACCAGTTATAGTTGTAAGTTCTTCAACTCCAACATCAACCAATTTTTTGTCGGTTACTGCAATACCAATCCCTTTATTGATGCAAACCTTTGTAATTTTAGGAACTTGCATAATAGAAGAGTAGTTAAACTTCTCTTTTAGAGAAGGAACTATCTCGTTCAAATAAGTTTCTTTTAGCCTAGGATTTGCCATATTAAGATAAGAATGTATTTGTCTTCTTTGAAAATCTTTGAAGTTTTCCTTCCTTGTTCAGTTTTCTACCTATTCTTGTTGGAAGACCATTTGTTGGGTCAATCACCATTAGGTTGCTGATGTGGATAGTAGCCTCTCTCTTCTCAATGCTACCGTTAGGATTTTGAGCCGTTGGTTTTAAATGTTTTGTAACAACATTAACACCCTCAACGACAGCTCTTTGTTTGTCAGGAAGCATTAAAGAAATTTTACCTTCTTTGCCTTTTGAGTTGCCTGATAACACTTTTACTAGATCGCCTTTTTTTACGTGAAATTTCATCTCTATAAATATTATAGTACTTCAGGAGCTAAAGAAACGATTTTCATGAATTGTTTTTCACGAAGTTCTCTTGCAACAGGCCCGAAAATACGGGTACCTCTTGGCTCATCATTGTTATTTAGAAGGACTGCAGCATTATCGTCAAAACGAATATATGAGCCATCAGGTCTTCTGATCTCCTTTTTAGTTCTAACAACAACTGCTTTAGAAACAGTACCTTTTTTAATGTTACCTGAACTTATAGCAGATTTAACAGAAATAACGATTTTATCGCCTACAGAAGCATAACGCTTACCTGTACCACCCAAAACCCGGATACAAAGTACTTCTTTAGCACCGCTATTATCGGCCACTGTAAGTCTTGATTCTTGCTGGATCATGGTTATTTAACTTTTTCGATAATTTCTACTAATCTCCACCTCTTATTTTTACTAAGCGGACGTGTCTCACTTATTTTAACAGTATCTCCGATACTGCACTCATTCTTGTCGTCATGGGCCATCAGCTTAGAAGTTTTTTTCATGAATTTGCCATACATGCCATCCATTACTCTTCTCTCTATAGCTACAGTAATAGATTTTTCCATCTTATTACTTACCACTTTACCGACACGTTCCTTTCTAGAGTTCCTTTCCATTGAAATCCTTATTTTGTTCTTGCACTAAGTTCTGTAAGCATTCTTGCGATGTCTTTTTTCAAGAACTTAATCCTCATCGGGTTCTCAATTGGAGATACAGCATGAGCAAATTTTAATTTTGCCAGAACCTCTTTATCTACTTTCACTTTAGACTGAATCTGTTCAGCTGTAAGTGTTTTTATATCATTACTATTGGATTTCATACTCCCTGTAATTCTCTTTTAACTAAAAACTTGGTTTTTAACGGCAGTTTCATTGCAGCTAATCTTAATGACTCCTGAGCAGTTTCTAAATCTACACCTGTAGATTCAAAAAGAATTGTTCCTGGTTTCACTACTGCTACCCAATATTCCGGAGCACCTTTACCTTTACCCATACGAACTTCTGCAGGTTTCTTTGTAATTGGTTTGTCCGGAAATATTCTCACCCACATTTGACCCTCTCTTTTCATTGCACGAGAGATGGCAATACGAGCAGCTTCGATTTGCCTGCTTGTGATCAATCCTGGCTCTAAAGCTTTAATTGCATAGCTACCAAAAGATATATCAA
The DNA here is from genome assembly GCA_025360395.1 of Cytophagales bacterium. Classification (GTDB taxonomy): domain Bacteria; phylum Bacteroidota; class Bacteroidia; order Cytophagales; family UBA9547; genus UBA9547. The sequence goes on from JANYCH010000226.1 coordinate 2,671, forward strand.
AACCTCGGGTTGCAATACCCTTATTTCTACCCTTTTGCGCTTTTCTGTAAACTGTCCTTTTAGGCTGTAACATGACCCCGAAGTAATTAAACTATTTATTACCTTTATTATTGTTATTATTATTACTTCTCTTTTTCGGACCATTATTATCTGGTCTTCTTTTTCCCTGGTTTTGATTATTTGAAGGTTGTTGACCAGTAGCACTTACTACGCCGATATTCGGAGACAAATCTCTTTTACCGTAGACTTCACCTTTAAATATCCAAACTTTGATTCCAATTTTACCATACACTGTTTGTGCTTCTGAAATAGCATAATCAATATCAGCTCTTAAAGTATGTAATGGAATCCTACCTTCTTTATATTGTTCAGTACGAGCCATCTCTGCTCCAGCTAAACGTCCTGATAACTTAATCTTTATACCTAATGCTCCTACTCTCATTGTTCCAGCAATAGATTGTTTCATAGCACGACGATAAGAAATCCTTGCTTCCAATTGTTGAGCTATAGATTCACCAACTAATTTAGCATCAAGCTCAGGTCTTTTAATTTCAAAGATGTTAATTTGAACTTCTTTTGCAGTAAGCTTCTTTAACTCTTCTTTAATTTTATCAACCTCTCCACCACCTTTCCCAATAACAACACCTGGTCTAGCAGTATTTATAGTAAGTATAATTCTCTTTAAAGTTCTTTCAATAACAATTTTAGCAATTCCTCCTTTTGGAATCCTGGCCATGATATACTTACGAATTTTTTCGTCTTCAATAAGTTTTACATCAAATGTTTTACCACCGTACCAGTTAGATTCCCATCCTCTGATTACACCAAGACGGAACGCTACGGGATTAATTTTTTGTCCCATTTTTATAAATTAACAGAAGTGTTTACTGAATCTACAATTATTGTAACATGGTTAGAGCGCTTTCTGATTCGGTAAGCTCTACCTTGTGGAGCAGGTCTGAATCTTTTAAGGATTCTACCACCGTCAACAAAAATGGTTTTAACAAAAAGATCTGAGTCTTCCATTCTTTTGCCATCATTTTTTTGTTGCCAGTTTGCTATAGCAGAAAGTAATAACTTTTCTACTTTTGCAGCCCCAACTTTTGGTTCATATTTAAGAAGTCCTAAGGCAATATTTACCTTTTTCCCCCTGATCATGTCCGCAACCTGCCTCATCTTACGAGGGGATGTTGGCACATTATTAAGTTTTGCAACAGCTTCCATCTTAATTATCTTTTAGCAGACTTATCTTTTTTAGCTGCATGTCCCCTAAAATTCCTGGTTGGTGAAAATTCACCAAGTTTGTGACCTACCATATTTTCAGTTACAAAAACAGGAATAAACTTATTTCCGTTATGTACTGCGAATGTGTGTCCCACAAAGTCAGGAGATATTGTGGATCTTCTTGACCAAGTTTTTACTACTGATTTCTTTGCAGAATCATTAAGTGCAAAAACTTTGTTTTCTAGCCTAAAATCTATATAAGGCCCTTTTTTTATTGAACGTCCCATTACTTCTTCTTAGAAATAATTAATGAATCTGAATACTTATTTGGTTTTCTGGTTTTAAGACCTTTGGTATATAAACCATTTCTAGATCTTGGATGTCCTCCTGAAGCTCTACCTTCACCACCACCCATCGGGTGATCAACAGGGTTCATAGCTACTGCCCTTACCCTTGGGGTTCTTCCTAACCAACGACTTCTTCCTGCTTTTCCAATTGTGGTGTTGATATGGTCTGCATTGGAAACAGTTCCAACAGTTGCCTTACAAGTACCCAATACCAAACGAATCTCGCCTGAAGGCAATTTTATACTAGCGTACTTCTCGTCACGGCCAACTAATTGACCATAACCACCTGCACTTCTAGCTAGAACACCACCTTTACCTGGTTTTAATTCAATGTTGTGAATAAAAGTACCGAGAGGAATTTGAGATAATATTAAAGCATTTCCTAATTCAGGAGGAGAACCGGTTCCAGACAACAAAGTCTGACCAACTTTTAATCCTGAAGGACAAATGATATATCTTTTTTCTCCATCAACATAAGATAGTAATGCTATCCTTGCTGAACGGTTAGGATCGTATTCAACAGATTTTACTTTAGCCGGAACACCATCCTTATCTCTTTTGAAATCGATGATACGGTACATTTGTTTGTGACCTCCACCGATATAACGCATAGAGCGTTTTCCATCACTATTTCTTCCACCAGATTTACCAATAAATGTCAATAAACTCTTTTCAGGTTTAGATTCAGTTATCTCATCGAAGGTAGGAGCTATCCTATGTCTTTGACCAGGAGTAGTGGGTTTTAATTTTTTTATAGCAGCCATTATATTGCTAATTAAATGCTGGAGTAAATGTCAATCATTTCACCTTTTGACACAGTAACTACAGCTCTTTTTACCGGAGATACTCTACCAGCAAGAACTTTTGTTTTTGTCATCTTACTTTTGGATTTTCCAGCAGTAACATAAGTGTTTACACTTTCTACATTAACACCATATTCTTTTTCAATGGCATTACGTATTTCAATTTTATTGGCATTGCGATCTACCACAAATGCATATCTACCATTTTCGGTAAACTTGGCATATTTTTCAGTGATAATCGGCTTTATTATGATAGCTGACATTACCTTAGCTTATTAAGTCAATTAATGATTCCAAAGCAGTTTCACCAATTACAAGCTTTTCAGCATTCATAATTTCATAAGTGTTAAGATCACTTACATTGATTACTTTGGCATTAGGAAGGTTTCTAGAAGAGAGGCTGATATTTTTAAGATTATCAGAACCCGCAAGCAAGAACAAAGTTTTGGAAGAGTCTAAGCTTAAATTTTTAAGTATAGAATTAAACTCTTTTGTTTTAGGGACTGCAAGTGAAAAATCTTCAAGAAAAATCAAAGAATTATCTTTCAACTTATATGCAATGGCAGATCTTCTTGCCAGCTGCTTAACTTTCTTATTTAATTTAAAACTGTAATCTCTAGGTCTTGGACCAAAAATACGGCCTCCTCCAACAAAAACACCAGATTTTATACTACCAGCACGGGCACCACCTGTACCTTTTTGTTTTTTTATCTTTTTAGTAGAATAAGCCATTTCGCTTTTCTCCTTTGCTTTATGTGTACCCTGACGCTGAGCAGCTAAGTAATGCTTAACATCTAACCATATTGTATGGTCATTAGGTGCTGATTCTGAAAGCAAAACCGGAACCGAAACTTTTTTACCAGTTTCTTTACCTTTTATATTTATTACTGCGATATCCATTTTACTTCTCTAGAATAACGTAACTATTTTTAGAACCAGGCAAACTACCACTGATAATTACCAGATTTTTGTCTGCTAGTACTCTTAGAACTTTCAAATTTTGAACTGTAACCCTTGCATTTCCAAGTCTACCTGCCATACGTATGCCTTTAAATACGCGTGAAGGGAACGAACAAGAACCAATAGAACCAGGGTGACGAGCCCTGTTATGCTGACCGTGAGTTTGTCCACCAACCCCAGCAAAACCATGTCTTTTTACAACTCCTTGAAAACCTTTTCCAATAGAAGTTCCAATGACATCAATCATATCACCATCAGCAAATATATCTGCAGCTGATAATGTATCTCCTAAAGAAACTGATTTATCAAAAGACCTGAACTCAACAAGTTTACGTTTAGGTGTAGAGTTTGCTTTTTTAAAGTGACCTAACATAGAAGATGACACACTTTTTTCTTTTACATCTCCATATCCCAATTGAACGGCTTCATAACCATCATTTTCAATCGTTTTCACCTGGGAGACAACACATGGACCTAGTTCTACGACTGTACAAGGAATTGCTTTTCCTTCAGTTTCGTATATCCTGGTCATCCCAATTTTTTTCCCAATAAGACCTAACATAATTTTTTAAGAATTAGGTATTTAGTTAATCTAAAGACCCCCTCTAAAAAGGGAGTGCAAAGTTAAGATATTTTTTTTATTTGCCTATTAATAAGGGGAAATATTATTTAAATATTTCCCCTTATTAAGAAGAGAAATCAGACTTTGATTTCAACATCCACACCACTAGGTAACTCCAACTTCATCAGAGCATCTACGGTTTTAGCACTAGTTGAATAGATATCAACTAATCTCTTATAAGTACAAAGCTGAAACTGTTCTCTTGCTTTTTTGTTAACGTGAGGAGAACGCAATACTGTGAAGATTTCCTTCTCAGTAGGTAGCGGAATAGGACCGCTTACAATTGCTCCTGTAGCTTTTACAGCTCTGACAATTTTTTCTGAAGATTTATCAACCAGGTTATGGTCGAAAGACTTCAATTTGATTCGGATTTTCTGACTCATTTTGTATTATGCTTTAACAGCGCCTTTAGACTTAGCTATAATAGCTTCTGCCATGTTATTTGGAACAGGTTCGTAATGTGAAAAAGAAAGTGAAGCTGATGCACGACCAGAAGTCAAAGTTCTTAGGTCTGTAATGTATCCGAATAATTCTGACAAAGGAACGTTAGCTCTTATTATAGAAGCTGTACCCCTAGAATCCATTCCTTTCATTACACCTCTTCTTCTATTAAGGTCGCCAGTAACTGATCCTGTATATTCATCGGGAGTTACAACATCCACATTCATGATTGGCTCAAGAAGTTGCGGACCAGCGGTTTTTGCTGATTCTTTAAAACCTATTCTAGCTGCTAACTCAAATGATAATGAATCTGAGTCAACATCATGGTATGAACCGTGAAAAATTCTAACTCTGTAAGAATCAATTGGGAAACCAGCCAACGGACCATTCTTTTTAGATTCTTCAAAACCTTTTTGAATTGCAGGGATAAATTCACGAGGAATAACACCACCTACAATTTCATTTACGAATTCAAGTCCTTCTTTATCATCGTTACGTGGACCGATTTCGAATACGATATCGGCAAATTTACCACGACCACCAGTTTGTTTTTTGTAAACCTCACGGTGTTCAACAGTTTTAGTAAGTTTCTCTTTGTAAGCAACCTGAGGCGCACCCTGGTTGATCTCAACTCCGAACTCACGTTTTAGCCTGTCGATGATAATCTCTAAGTGAAGCTCACCCATTCCACGAAGGATAGTCTGACCAGTTTCCTGATCTGTGTGAACTCTTAATGTTGGATCCTCTTCAACAAGTTTGGAAATACCCATTCCTAATTTGTCAACATCGGCTTGTTTTTTAGGCTCTATCGCGTATCCAATTACAGGTTCCGGGAAGTCCATTGACTCAAGAATAATTTTTGCTTTTTCATCGCAAAGAGTATCTCCTGTTTTAATATCTTTAAATCCAACCACAGCTCCGATGTCACCAGCAGGTAAACGATCGATCTGGTTTTGTTTGTTGGCATGCATTTGGAAAATACGAGAAATACGCTCTTTACTTTCTGAACGTGTATTGTATACATATGAGCCAGACTCTAATACTCCAGAATAAGCTCTTACGAAACATAGGCGACCTACGAATGGATCAGTTGCGATTTTGAAAGCTAAACCACAGAATGATTCAGATTCTGACATTTTTCTTGTTACTTCAAGACCAGTATCTGGATCTGTTCCAGTAATCCCTTTTTTATCAAGAGGTGATGGAAGTAAAGCCATCACATAATCAAGCATAGTTTGTACTCCTTTGTTTTTAAAAGAAGAGCCACAAAGCATTGGAACAATTTTCATGTCAATAGTTGCTTTGCGAAGTGCATCAAGGATTTCCTGTTCTGTAATTGATTTAGGATCGTCAAAAAATTTCTCCATTAATGACTCATCATAATCAGCTACAGCTTCAAGAAGTTTCTCTCTGTATTCTAGAGCTTCTTCCATCATATCCTCTGGAATTGGCACTTCCTGGAATGTCATTCCTTTGTCATGCTCATTCCACTGTATTCCGCGGAAGTTAACCAAGTCTACAACTCCTGTGAAGTTGTCTTCAGATCCGATAGGCAATTGCAACGCAACTGCATTACTTCCTAGCATTTCTTTAACCTGTTTTACCACGTTCAAGAAATCAGCACCTGAACGGTCCATCTTGTTTACAAAACCTAAACGGGCAACACTGTAATTATCAGCTAGCCTCCAGTTAGTTTCTGATTGTGGTTCTACACCATCAACAGCACTAAAAAGAAATACCAAACCATCAAGTACACGTAATGAACGGTTTACTTCTACAGTAAAGTCAACGTGACCTGGTGTATCAATTATATTAACGTGGTAACTATTGTCCCTCCACTTCCAGTCTACAGTTGTTGCAGCCGAAGTGATAGTAATACCCCTCTCTTGCTCTTGTGCCATCCAGTCCATTGTAGCAGCACCTTCATGTACTTCTCCAATTTTATGACTTACACCAGCATAGTAAAGAATACGTTCAGTAGTCGTAGTTTTACCGGCATCAATGTGAGCGGCAATTCCGATATTTCTGGTGAATTTCAGGTCGCGTGCCATTCTTAGAACCTAAAATGTGAATATGCTTTATTTGCCTCAGCCATACGGTGAGTATCATCTTTTTTCTTCACGGCAGCACCTTCACCTTTAGAAGCAGCAATTATTTCGCCTGCTAATTTTTCTTTCATAGATTTCTCATTACGCTTACGAGCATAATTGATCATCCATTTAATACCTAAAGACTGCTTGCGTTCCGGACGAACCTCAGTAGGAACCTGGAAGTTAGCTCCACCAACACGGCGACTTTTTACTTCTACAGATGGAATAACGTTATTTAAACCACGTTTCCAAACTTCAAGTCCGCTTTCAGTAGTTTTCTTTTCTACTATTTCAAGGGCATCATAGAAGATACCAAATGCAAGGCTTTTTTTGCCTTCCAACATTAAGTTATTTACAAACTTAGTAACCAAAGTATCTTTGAACTTTGGATCTGGAAGAACATATCTTTTTTTAGGCTTAGCTTTTCTCATCGCTATATTTTGAAACTTTAATTATTTTTTACCGCCTTTACCTTTGGTAGGCGCTGCTACCTGCCCTGGCTTAGGACGTTTTGTACCGTATTTAGATCTTGCTTGTTTTCTGCCAGTAACACCAGCAGTATCAAGTGCACCACGAATGATGTGGTAACGAACTCCCGGAAGGTCTTTTACCCTTCCACCGCGAATTAACACGATTGAGTGTTCCTGTAAATTGTGACCTTCTCCCGGAATATAAGCATTCACTTCCTTTCCGTTTGTAAGCCTTACCCTTGCTACCTTACGCATTGCTGAGTTAGGTTTTTTAGGTGTAGTAGTGTACACACGTGTACATACACCTCTGCGTTGAGGACAAGAGTCTAGAGCAGGAGACTTAGATTTCCAAGTCATTTTTTCTCTTCCGACCCTTACTAATTGCTGAATAGTAGGCATTTATAACAAATTTATTGAGTACCCTTCAAAATGGGAGTGCAAAGATAGATAATTTACCTAGCAAACAAAAAAAAAATTAAAATATGTTTAAGGAAATATACTTTAGTAAAATCTATTGTTTAGGGAAATAATCAGAAGACTTCTATTATATAATACCTTAATGTTTTTTGAAACTCCAATGGAGTTAAGTTACAAACGAGCCAATCTAAAAAAATGACATTTTAAAATTTGATTAATACAATATTGAAATTCTTACATCAACACCATCAAACTAAAAAACTAATAATAAAATAAATCGTTACCTTAATACAATGGGATATCGAAACGGGCAAAAATCTTAAAAAGATAATTTCCAGCCATTTAAATAAGGTTTAAAAATAATTCCAAATGAGATCATTTCACAGAATTATAGTTTCGGGTCTGTTAGTCCTACTATCACATTGTGTAAATGCTCAAAATTGCTTTTGGAAATTAATTTCTGCTAAAAACCATCATACACTTGCCATTAAGTCTGATGGAACACTTTGGGGCTGGGGAAATAATGAATATGGCCAATTGGGAGATGGGTCAACTATTAATAAAAACAGCCCGGTTCAAATCGGGAATGAGAATAAATGGATACAAATTGCAACAGGCTACAACCACAGTTATGGAATAAAATCTGATGGGACACTTTGGTCATGGGGTAATAATTATTATGGTCAATTAGGCGATAAATCTTACATCGACAAAACCAGCCCTGTAAGGGTTGGTACAGATTCCAACTGGATTTATATTTCTTCAGGCTGGCATCATGGAATTGCTGTTAAGTCTAATGGAACAATTTGGGGATGGGGTTTAAATAATTATGGACAAGTGGGGGATGGTTCTGTTGACAACAAAAACCAGCCAACACAAGTAGGTTCTGATAATACATGGTCTTTAATCAGTTGTGGAAATTCCCATAGTATAGCTTTAAAATCTAACGGCTCGCTTTGGGCATGGGGTTTAAACAGCAATGGGCAAATAGGTGACGGTACAAATGTTGAAAAACATATACCTACTCAGGAAACCAGCGGATCGAGCTGGAAAAAAATCATTACTTCTTCTGAACATAATCTGGGTATAAAGTCTGACAATACTTTATGGGCCTGGGGATCAAATTATTCTGGTCAGCTTGGTGATGGTACAAAGACCAGCAAACTTAGCCCAGTTCAAATCGGACTTCCAGAATGGAAAAATATTGCAACAGGTGAGGAAGGGAGCTTGGGAATCAAATCTGACGGAACACTATGGGGTTGGGGATCGGACCAATATGGTCAAATAGGTGATGGAAGCTCTGTCGGAAAGAGAAATCCCGTACAAGTAGGCGTTGATAATAACTGGGCTAACATTTTTTCAGGATCGTTTCATTCACTGGGATTAAAATCGGATGGTACTTTTTGGGCATGGGGTAACAATGATCTTGGTGAAGTGGGTGATGGAACGAATGTAAACAAATATTATCCTACTCAAATTGCAAATGGAAACTGCATTAGCTCTAATCTTTTTTGGATACCTGATGGTAATTTGCGCCTTTATTTAAAAAATCAATACCCAGCATGTTTCACCAGTTCGGATTACTTGAATACTGATTGCGCAAACAATGCTGCTATAAATTCTATTTTAATTTCCGGGAAGCAAATTTCAAATTTGGATGGGATCCAATATTTTTCAAATCTCACTTCTATTGATTGCAGAAGTAATAATCTTACATATTTGCCTGCACTGCCTCCTGCTCTAAACACTTTTATTTCAAGTCAAAATTGTTTCTGTTCTCAAATCCCTAACCGGCCAGTATCATTTCCAGCATCCGGAACCTGGCAGATTACACCGAACAAGGTAAGTTGTACCACCCATTTAAGTTTGCCCATAAGTCCGATTGTTACAGATATCAATACACCGACAACTCTTTTAATCGGAAAAGCTATTTATTTCAATGGAACAAACTCCCATATTGATTTTCCTTCCTTTGCGATGGCAGAATCTCCAGTCACGATTGAATTTTGGGCTAAACCTGAGGTTTCTAATTCATCAAAATCTGTCATCTTAAACATTGGCGGAGCAAATGGTATCATCATTTCAAAACCAGATGCTATTAACAATCTAAATTCTACGAATTTTACTTATGGTTCAGGAGGGGATGTTCCGGTAATAAACGTTCCAGAATCTTCTAACTGGAACCATTATGCATTTACCTGTACAGGAAAGGCGGGTACCTATAATTTTTATCTTAACGGTGAGCTTATTAAATCAGGTAACCTTTCAAATTTAAGTATTAGTTTGTCTGGTTTAATCATTGGATCAGGTAATACATTAACAGATTTTTACAAAGGTTATTTACATGACATGAGAATCTGGAAAAAAGTAAGGACTCAGGATGAAATTGTTTCCACAATAAATTCATTTAATGACTTCACTAATAATGACCTGATAGGGGCTTACAAATTAAATGAGGGAAATGGATTTGTTCCTAAAGACTATTCCACTAAAAATATCGGTGGCAGCATTTCGAATTGCTCCTGGGGCGATATTGATAATCAAGCTGTTTATGCCTGGTCTCCGGGAACTTATCTTTCAGGTTCTTCCGGTCAGAATGTTAATTTCAATTCTTCTGTTCCCAACAATTATTCTTATACCATAACTGCCAGCAAACAAGGTTCTTGTCAAAGCTCACAAACTATCAGCATAACAGCAAAAAATAATATCGGAAGAGATTTTGCCAGCCCTATCCAAATTGGAAATTTAAACTATGGTGCTAATTACAGTAATACTCAGAATAATAGCCCATCAAATGGTTTTAGAAACGATGTAGGTCAGCCTAGCGACGACATATTTTATTCATTTACGATAAGCCAGAGCTCTAATGTTACAATTAGCCATTGCAATTCTGGCTTGTCGGACACTTATTTACACCTGTTTAATTCTAGCAGGACTTTGATAAATTCAAATGACGATTATGGGCCTTCCTGTCAAAATTATAGGGCTTCCCTAACCAACAACTTAGCACCGGGAACATACTATATTGCAAGTGAGGGATATAATCTGAATGCCGGAGATATAACAACTGAAGTAAAAGTTCAGGAATGCGTTTCAATGCCAGGTACTAATTATTTAAATCCTATTGTGATCAGTAATAACATAGGATCGTGCTTTTCTTATAATGATGTTAAAAATAATGCTGCTTGTTATGGTAATGATTATGGTCAGCCAAGTGAAGATATATTTTACAAATTCACATTAAACTCAACGCAGACAGTCACAATATCAAATTGCGGATCAGAAATTACTGATTCATACATGACTTTGCTAGATGCAAACGGAAACTATTTTGATTCAAATGATGATAGCCCTAATTGTTCAGCCAGTTTACAATCTTATTTAAAAAGAGACTTGCCTGCAGGAACGTATTATATTGTTGAGGAAGGTTATGGCAGTTCTTCTGGTTTTATTAAAGTAACCTTTAAGACTGGTACTAATTGCAGAACTGAAGATCCTGAAGTTTCAAATGAAAAAAATCCAGTCAACAAGGAGTTAGAAATTATCTCCACCTCCATTTCTCTTTTTCCAAATCCGGCAAATGGAGTCGTGACGTTAAATATTCCGGATAATAATGAAAATACTTTGGTAGCAATTAAAGATATTTCCGGTAAAATTGTCCAATCAATTCAAACCAGTTCAATCCTAACAGAGATCAACACTTCTGAATTAAACAGTGGGATGTATTATGTTTCTTTCCAATATAATAACCGAATAGAAAACTTAAAGCTTCAAATTACCAAGTAAGAAGCTGGTTATTTAAACAACTATTACCCTAAAATAGCTTATTTTTTATTTCTGGCTTCCAATACTTCTATTACTTCATTTAGAGAATATCCTTTTGCTTCAAGCAGGACGAAGTAGTGATAAAGCAAATCTGCAGCTTCCCCAAGGAACAATTCCTTGTTATCGTCTTTGGCTTCAATAACCAATTCAACAGCCTCCTCCCCTACTTTTTGTGCTACTTTGTTAATCCCCTTTTTAAATAAGGATGCAGTGTAAGAAGAGTCGTTCGGCTGGTTTTTTCTATCTGAAATGGTTTTGATTAAAGTTCTTATAAAAGAAATGGGATCGTGATTACTTTCATTAAAACATGTATCAGCGCCGGTATGGCAAGTAGGGCCAATTGGTTCGGCTTTAATCAGAATAGAATCACTATCGCAGTCATGGATGATTTCTTTCAAAATCAGGAAATGACCTGAGCTTTCGCCTTTGGTCCAAAGCCTACCTTTAGTCCTGCTAAAAAAGGTAACTTTTCCTGAATCGACAGTAGTTTGAAGTGCTTCCTTATTCATGAAGGCAACCATTAAAACAACCCTTGTTTTTACATCCTGGACCACTACCGGAACCAAGCCACCGTGTTTTTCGAAATCAATCTCCATTAAAAATCAATAAGAGTCAAAGGTAAGATTTAATATTTAGGCTGTCACAGGATTAGCAAAAACCTGGTCAAAAAATCCTTTCAGGAACAGGGTGCATTCAATTTTCCGCTCAAACATACCCATATGGCCAGTCTGGGCTAAAAATAATACCGAACTTTGTTTAGGTAAATGACATTGGGCCAGACTTTTTTCAAAAGGTACAGCTGTGTCATCTTTGCCAACAATAAATGCAACTGGCAATATTGTTTCCTCCAAAACATTAATTCTCTCCTTTCTGTCACGCATAGCCAGTATTGTATTGACTATGTTTTCCGCTTTCATTTTCAAGGCAATTTTGGTAGCAAAGCTTATACTTTCATTTAATTCTTCTTTTCTACGCCCAAAAAACAATCCGGGAACAAATGGGTTAGAAAAAGCTTCTACACCATGCTTTTTTACATATTCTGCTGTTTTATTCCTGTTTTCCTTTTTATCAGGAGCATCACTATAAGCAGATGAATGAAAAAAGCAAAAACCTGCCAAAGTCTCTGGAAATTTTTCAGCGTAAGCTATTGTAACATAACCTCCTAACGAATGTCCCACCAAAATAAATTTATCTGAAGTGACAGAGACAATGGTTTTATTTACCAACTCTGCCATTCCTTCTATTGTTGTGGAAGTTCCTAAACCTATAGATTTACCATGTCCAGACAAATCAATGCACACAATATGATAATCTTTTGTAAATGGCTGAACGAAAGGCTCCCAAATTTCGCTGCTTTCACAGAAACCATGGAGAAACACAATGGTCTTGCCTTTTCCTGATGAAGTAAAATTTAATAGGTTGTCCATATCCAAATCTTTAGACAATATACAGAAGTCCATTAAAAAGAATCAGAGAAAAATGATAGTGTTCAATTTTTTTTGGACTAAAAAATCTGAAACTATCTGAAATTCACTTGGTATAACCAATATAGACTCCTATTTTTGCGACCCTAAATTCAATTCAGATAGATGAAAGTTTGGAAATTCGGAGGAACATCTGTAGGTGCACCAGAAAGGATGCATTCAATTGCCAATCTTATTAATGATGGCGAAAAAAAGATCGTTGTACTTTCTGCTGTATCAGGAACCACCAATTCTTTAGTTGAAATTTCAAAATTAAGTTTAAAAAAAGAGTTCGAAGCAGCGAAAGGAAAGGTCCAGGAGTTACAAAATAAATATTTACCATTTGTTGAGAATCTTTACTCAACTGCAGAAGGTAAATCTAAAGGTCTTTCCATTTTGGAAGAACATTTTGGTTTGCTTAAATCCCATATTAGAGAGGGATTTTCTGAAAAAGAAGAAAAACTCTTCCTTGCCCAGGGAGAATTAATTTCAACCAAGCTTTTCACCTCTTATTTACAAGAAATAAATAGGAAAGCAGCATTATTGCCTGCTTTGGATTTTATGAAGATTGATGAAGAGAACGAGCCTGTTATCTCTTTTACCGAAACAGAACTTAGTAAAATCATCAAACAACATGCTGATATAGAATTATTTATTACTCAAGGATATATCTGCCGGAATTTCAGAGGCGAGGTTGATAATTTACAACGAGGTGGAAGCGATTTTACTGCAACCCTTATCGGAGCTGCTTTATATGCCGAAGAAGTTCAGATTTGGACAGATATTGACGGGATGCATAATAATGATCCACGTGTAGTTAAACGTACATATCCTATTGCAGAAGTATCTTTTGACGAAGCTGCAGAGTTGGCCTACTTTGGAGCTAAGATCCTGCATCCAACTTGTATACGCCCGACCCAGGAAAGAAAAATTCCGGTAAGGCTTTTAAATACTATGGCGCCTAAAGAAAAAGGCACTGTCATTACGCAAAAAGGTTCAGGAAATGCTTTTACGGCGGTAGCAGCGAAGGATGGCATTACTGCTATCAAGATCAAATCGACCCGTATGCTAAATGCTTATGGATTTTTAAGAAGGGTTTTTGAAGTTTTTGAGAAATTTAAAACTTCAGTGGACATGATTACAACTTCTGAAGTGGCCGTTTCACTTTCTGTGGATAATTCAAAACATCTGGACGCTATTCTTGCTGAGCTTTCAACTTTTGCCGTTGTAGAAGTTGACCATGAACAAACAATAGTTTGTGTTGTGGGAAATTTCACAGCTGAGCAGCCAGGAATGGCAATAAAAGTTTTTGCTGCCCTGAAAGAAATACCAGTCAGGATGATTTCTTATGGCGGAAGTGAGAACAATATCTCGGTTCTGATAGATTCAAAATATAAGAACGAAGCATTGAATGCAGTAAATGAGGGCGTTTTCTTCGCTGAAAATGTGAGCGTTTAAATACCATCTTTTATAATGCAAAAAGCCACCTTATGGGAGGCTTTTTGCATTTACCGATCTGCTAAATTTAATTATTCTATTGAATCCAATTCTTTTATAACCAATTCGCTGGCAAGCTTAGGGTCCGCTTTTCCTTTGCTTCTTCTCATCACTTCACCCATAAACAACCCGAGAATTCCCTTCTTCCCACCTCTGTATTCAGCCACTTTTGCCGGCATTTCTGCCAATACTGATTTGATTATAGGTAAAAGAGAATCTGAATTACTGTCCTGAAGAATATTTAATTCCTTTGCTAACTGCAACGGAGTTTTTGCCGGAGAAATAAGCATTTCAGGATAAATAGTTTGCTGTGCAGCTGTATGGCTCACTTTCCTGCTGTCAACCAGTTCTATTAATTCCGCTAGTTTGGCAGGTGTGACAGGATAATCTTTAATATGAAGTGTCAGTTCATTTAAAAATGATTTAACCGGCCCCATAACCCAATTTGATGCAGCCTTATAGTTTGTTGTTTTGCCACATATTTCCTCAAAGAACAAGGCAATCTCTTTATTGTCTGTCAAGACGTAGGCATCATATTCTGGCAAACCGTATTGTTTTTGAAACTTGTCTAACAAATAGTTAGGCAAAGGAGGCATAGCAGACCTAATATTGGTTAACCATTCTTCAGATACAATAATAGGTTGAAGGTCTGGCTCAGGAAAATACCGATAATCGTTCATTTCCTCTTTTGTACGCATGCTGGCAGTTTTACCGGTTCCAGCATCAAAAGTTCTTGTCTCAGAAATAATAGTTTCACCCTTTTCAAGCTGATCGATCTGGCGGTCTATTTCATGTTCTATTGCACGCTGCACATTTCGGATAGAGTTCATATTCTTGACCTCCACCTTTTTACCCAAAGTTTTACTGCCCTTCAACATGACGGAAATATTAGCATCACAACGAAGTGATCCTTCTTCCATATTTCCATCGCATATTTCTAAATATCTCACCAGTTTCCGTACTTCTGTCAGAAACTGGTAGGCTTCATCAGAAGAAAAAAGATCTGGTTCAGAAACCATTTCTATAAGTGGAACGCCCGCCCTGTTGTAATCAACAAGCGTATCAGTTTCTCCATCTATATGGATTGATTTGCCTGCATCTTCTTCCATGTGGATCCTGTTCAGTTGAACTTCACGGTAGCTACCATCATTTAACTTAATTTTTACTTTTCCCCCAATGCAAATAGGATGCTTGTCTTGTGTGATCTGGTAACCTTTGGGAAGGTCAGGGTAGTAATAATTTTTGCGTGCGTATTCGTTGTACCTTGAAATCTCACTTCCGCAAGCGAGCCCAATTTTCATCGCAAATTCTACAGCGGTTTTATTCGCTTTGGGCAATGCACCCGGATGGGCCAAAGTAATCACGGAAACATTTGTATTTGGCAAATCCCCGAATTCTGCCGAGTCCCCAACAAATGCCTTACTAATTGTAAGCATCTGACAATGAACTTCTAATCCTATAACAGGCTGGTACTTATCTCTTAAAGACATTGAAAAACAATTGTTCAGGTGATTTATACACTAAAATAAACGCAAAGATAGTATCTATATCCAAACATAAATTACGATTCCTTTCTAAAATATACCTTAAATGCACTTCCCTTATCTATTTCACTTTCAACCTCAATTTTTCCTCCGGCATTTTCAACTATTTTCTTCACCATATAAAGTCCAACTCCGGTACCTTCAACATGGTTATGTAACCTGCCGAACATGGCAAATAGTTTATTCTTTTTGCTCATATCTATTCCCAGACCATTGTCTTTTACTGTAATGGTCTGGAAATTGTCTTCATGTCCACACTCAATTGTAATTTCAGGCCTTCTTTCAGGATGTGAGTATTTTATGCTGTTTGACAAAAGATTATAAATTATACTTCTGATGTTTTTTCTTGAAGTAAAAATTGAATCACAATGATCCACATCAATATTTATTAATGCATTTGATTTTCTGACACTAGTGGAAAGGTCTAATAATACTTCATCAATAATTTCATGAACAATTACAACGTTCATTTCCTGTTCACTTGCCTTTTGTATCCGGCTGATGTCTGTTAAGTCTTCGATGGTTTTCTTGAACCTATCTACCGAAGTTTCTATGAAACCTAATAGCATATTTGAGGTATCGTCCTTTTCGTTTTGATTTAGATTTTCCTGTAATGCCGTAACCAGGCCTTCTATATTGGAAATTGGCGCCTTTAAGTCGTGAGACGCAGTGTAAATAAAGTTATCCAGATCATTGTTTATAGTTATCAATTGCTGGTTTGTTTCTTCCAATTCCTCAATAGTTGTCCGTAATTCCTCGTGGGCAGTCTGCAATTCCTCATTTGATGTTGCTAATTCCTGGTAAAGCGATTCCAGTTCCTTTTTGGTTTTAACCTGGGCTGTGACCTCAAATACAAATGCCAAAACTCCATCAACTATGCCATTATCATCCCGGCGGGGATGGTAAATAAAATTGAAATACCTGTCTTCCAGGTTATTATTAATATGATTGGTGAGAGGTACATGGATTTCTTTGCCTTCAAAGGGCTGCCCCGATTCCTGAACCTGTTTAAGTATTTGATAAATATCCTGTTCCCTTATTTCCGGCAAAGCTTCCAGAATTGGTTTATTCATAAGATCACGACCAGGCAATAATTGCTGATATAGAGGATTAACAAGTTCAAACACAAGTTCCGGTCCATCTAATACACAAATGCCTGCAGGTGCCTGCATAAAAAACCTTTCCAGTTTGTCCTTTACCCTTTTAATACCCGATTGGGCTTGCAACAATTCTACCGTTCTTTCTGTGACTTTAATTTCAAGATCGTTGTTTAGCGATTCAAGTAATTGTTTGGTAGCCAATAGTTCCGAATTCAGGTCAAAGGCTTTTTCCTTTGCTTGCTTTTCTTCGTAATGGGATATTGTTAATTCTTTGGCAACATTATTCAGCCTTTCCTCTAGCAGTTTTTCCTCGTGAATATCTGTATTGGTCCCTACCCAACGCAATAAATTACCATTATTATCTTTCACCGGTAAAGCATGTATAACATGCCAACGATATGTATGGTCATGCTTTAAAATGCGTGCATTTACCCTGTATGGTTCAAAGGTTTTTAGTGAATGGGTCCATAAAATGACTAATGCTGGCAAGTCTTCCGGATGTATTGCACCTGCCCATCCTTGTCCTTTAGATTCGTCATAAGTCCAATGTGAATACTTATACCATTGCTCATTAAAATAATCCAGACTTCCATCTGGTTTTGCTGTCCATACCTGGTGAGGTATAACATCCATTAAACCTGAGTTTAAGGTTTCCTCAATATTAATATTAGTGTTTGAGCCCTGGGACATATAATCAAAAAACAGGTTTTAACAATTTTGTTTATATCCTAAGGAGTAAATTGGATTGTTGAAGTTATGTATTTTAAAATCAGATTAAAATAAATATCTAATATAAGCGAGTGAACATGGTAAACCGGTTTTTATGCTTTAAGCTATTACACTTAGATTCTATGAAAATTATATTTAACATTTAATATTTTCTACCTTTGAAATATTTGTATCCAAATGGAAAAAGAATTCTATCAATATCCAATCCATCTATCAAGAATATTGCAAAATAAGGAATTGCCACTTTGCAGCATTGGAGAGTCCATATCACAAAATCTTCAACTCATTATTATCAGTCATCACGGCGAACACCGCTATAACCTAACTTTCGGTTGTGAAATATGGGATATGGATTTCGATCTTATCATGAGTTTAAAATTATGGGAAGAAAAACTGAGAAAATCGCTGGAACATTCAATTAAGGAAAATGAGAAGCGGATCGAAAAAACAGACATAGAGATAAGGATTTCAGAAGTTGAAAAGGTTTTTGGTAATGCCAAGTATGCTTCTGTAAAACGTAAAGTCGATATTTTTATTAAGGCTCAGATAGTTGATAGTGGAGAATCCTACAGATTTAATACTGATCTATATTTAAGTCCAATTTCTTATAATTAAGGTCTATGAGTGTCCAAACAAAAGAAGACATAAAAGGAAGAATATTAAAACATATTTCGGCAATCTGGGGTGTAAAAAATACAGATTCGCTTGATCCACTTGTAAGAATGCTAATTGAAGCATTATCAGGAGAACTTCATAAAACAAACCAGGAGATTATTGAATTTGAAAAAAGGATATTAGAAAAAATTTCCTTCATCATGACGCCTTCTTTGTTATCGACGCCACATTGTGCACATGGTATTATGCATGCTTAT
This sequence comes from Cytophagales bacterium, assembly GCA_025360395.1. GTDB lineage: Bacteria > Bacteroidota > Bacteroidia > Cytophagales > UBA9547 > UBA9547. Next base: position 21,075 of record JANYCH010000226.1, read on the forward strand.
CCTACAGAAAGCATTCAATACATTAATGCAACTACATCTTTTGTCATAAAAAAGAAATTAGCAGAGCAAGAATCAGGAATAGATTTATTTTTTACGCCAATAGGCAAAGTAAAACTTGTAGATGGCATGGTTAAATATGTCATCGCTGGAAACTCGATATTTGAATATGATCAAAACATGCAAAAATCGATTCTGGCCAACAGTATAGATAATACTTCAGAAAAATCGAAGATATGGATCGGATTGCAAATTGATAAGCCAACTGTTTTAAGTTTTTATATTGACTTTTTAAATGTAGAAAATAAAATCCCTTTGCTTTCGGCAATAAAAACTGCTGAATGGAAAATGGAAGATAAGCTCCTGAAAGTTGGTTTAGCTGAAGAGAGTTTCGAAGTCACAAGGTCAGTTCAGAACATATTTGAGGTTAATGACCCTATGTTTATGATCGAAAAAGAGGTTAATAACTTCTATGAAAAGCAATTTACAACAGTCAGTTTTCCAGAGTTCGCGTCTTATAAATCTATTTTTCCCACAAGTTTTGAAGGAGCCTTTTCTAAAACTGAAATGAGTATTTTCAAAGAAGAACTTATCTGGATAAGTATAGAAACACAAATTCCAATAGAGGAAAAGTTGCTTAAAAGCTTTTTTGTCAGCCTAAATTCTTTCCCCATACTAAATAGAAGCCAAAAAGAAAGCGTCCACCGTTTCAAAGGAATTTCTAACATAATCCCTGTTCGAACGGATCCTTTTGAATTATTTCTTTCTGCCAATCATTTAAAAAATAGTTCTGGAAAAGAGTACAAACAAATAACTTTTTCAGATTCAGACAATATCAAAAAAGGAACTTATTCTATCAGAAAAGGCGGGGCAGAGAAAATGGATCCCCGTTCTGCCAAAGAATATTTAGATAATCTGATAGAACTGGTTAGAGACGAATATGCCACATTTTCTGGTTTCGGACAAGATACTGTTGGGACATTGTTAAAAGACCTGGACAAAATCCTTGTTCAGATTTCACAGAGGATAAAACTAAATAATAATTTTAACGCAGATACTACCTCATACATTTCATTAGATTCTATTGACAATAATGAGGCAGTCTTTTTGAATTACTGGACTACCAACGGTCTTTATGGCAATGGCCTATTTCAAGGTTCCAGGTTCAAATTGGCAAAAGGAAGTGAAATAAAAAAGGATTCGATGGTATTGCTGACGGCAACATCCGGAGGCAAAAAAGACCTAAAGCCTTCAAGGCATATAGAAGCGTTTAAATATGCCATGCTTACCCATGACCGGCTTATTACAGCAGAAGATTTGAAAGCGTTTTGCTTTTATGAACTCGGGGAAAAAATTGACAAGGTCGAAATCCAAAAAACCTATATCACAAGTGATAATTTAAAGGAAGGATTAGTTAAATGCATAGAAATAATATTGTTTAAAAAATCCGGGAAATCTTTAACATCAGATCAGGAATGGGAAATTTTACTTTCGGAAGTCCAATCAAAAATGGAACTAAGGTCTGCTCTAAATTTGAAACTTAAACTTACAGTTAAATAAAAAGATATTAACAGCTACATTTTAATATTTGAAACCAAATTATATTCATAACTATAATTCGGTTAATGCGTAATTACCTTTATAAATTTTTAAATAATCTAAAATATCCTTCCATTCTTTTTATAGTAATCCCAATTCCATGAGAAAACTTTGTATTGCAATTATCGCGATAATCGGCCTGTCCAGTTCAGCATTTAGCCAGGTAGTAGAAACAGAAAAAACGTATGAAATATCCCGAAAATCCAAAAGAGGATATCTTGCAGGTGTTGATTATGACGAAAATGTTAAAACATACCAGCTAACCTATATCACGAAATTAACAGACCGTAAACTGAAGTATGAGTTTTACAAATTCGATAACAATTTTAATTTCTTAAATGACGGGGAGGGCGAGGAAAAGTTTGAACAAATGAAAGCAAAGTTCAATTGGTTTAAATTCAGGGAACTTCTTTATACAGTAGAAGGGGTAAGTGTTGAAAACAACATAACAGGAACCCTGGTAATGAAAAGGAAAAAAGTAGATTTTAAATACGATTTCTGGATTGCTGGCTACCACAAGGAAACAACAATCCTGGAAAAGTTAAAGCCAAAAACAGATGATGGAAGAAAAATGACCCTCATTACTTATGCTGAAGACGAAAAGACGGGTGAAGTACTTGTTCTGGCTGGCATCAAATATAAGATAGGAAAAAATATGGCTGAGAAAAACCCAAGACCATACGACCTGCATTTTATAAAGTTTAACAAAGACCTGGACATAGTGGCTGAAACTATTATTCCTTTTGAAGACGCGGAATCAAAAACTGCAGCAAGGATCATTTATGAAAAAAATGAAGAAGATCCTGAAAATCCCGGTATACAATCGTTTGTGGTGGTAATGTCTTCTTTTGGTGATAAAAACACTAAACCAACATGCACCTACCTTCGTTTAGGTTCTGATACTAAAATATTGCATCGCGAAAGCTTTGGTTCCCTGGCTAACTATTGGAACATTGATGAAATAATCCATAATCAGGATAAAGACGAAATGTATTTATTCGGACCTTCTGTAAATGAACTTGGAAAATATACTAATGGCAAATTTAAAGCAGTACAGCTGGTAAAAATAAATCCGATGGGAAAGAAAGAGTATTTAACAGAAACCAACCTGGAAGAGTTTTCTTCCAAACTTAAAACTCCACCTTCACAGAAAAAAACGCCAGAGTATGAAGGTAAAAAGTTTGAATTCAGCACTTATAAGGTTGCATCGAATGGAGACTTTTATGTTTCAGGCCAAAACTTTAAAATTGATGCTTCAGGTGACGACAAAGGTGGAAAAAATTTCAAAGATATTATGGGCTTCCAATTTGATGCAAAAGGTGTTTTAAAATCTCAATATGGCATTGATACCAAGGAGAACGGCAAAGAAGCCAATGACAATGGAACTCCTCAGGCCTTTATAGAATCCAGCGATGGTAACATGTTTTGGTTGTTAAGGGAAATTAAAGACTATAATTCTACATATAACAAGCTTTTGACTTACCCAAGACTTGGCAAGATATCGACCAAGGAAGGTACAATTTCCGATTTCCTAACTGTTGGCAAATCTGAAGGATATTATCTAGATCCCAAATATCCATATCTTGAAACGGACAAAGGGAACAGTGTTGTCTTTTTCGGTGCAAATAAATCCGGGAAATCTTTGTGGTTTTGCAGGGTAAATTTAAAATAATAAAAAATACAGAAAGGCCGGTGCAATAATCCTACCTTTTATATTCTGCTGAAAGTTTCTTTAATTAATAGGCATAAAAAAGCCCGGACAAGAGCCGGGCTTTCTATTTTACTGAAGCTAAAAGTTATTTCAGGTCAACATGCTCTGAAGTAGCCATAGCTGAATAATATTCCCTATTCATTCTTGCAATATTTGAAATAGAAATACCTTTAGGACATTCTGCTTCGCAGGCACCTGTTACGCTGCATGCTCCAAAGCCTTCTTCATCCATCTGGGCCACCATGTTCTCAACACGCGTTTTCCTTTCAACCTGTCCTTGTGGCAAAAGTGCAAGCTGCGATATTTTGGCTGAAACAAACAACATGGCCGATGCATTTTTACATGCGGCAACACAAGCCCCACATTGAATACATGTGGCAGCATCAAACGCCTGATCTGCAATTTCTTTAGAGATAGGAATTGCATTTGCATCAGGGACACCGCCTGTACCAACAGTTACGAAACCTCCTGCCTGCTGAATTCTATCCAGTGCCGAACGATCGGTAACAAGGTCTTTTATAACAGGGAAAGCTTTGGCTCTCCAAGGCTCAATTACTACAGTATCACCGTCTTTGAATGAGCGCATGTGAAGCTGGCAAACAGTTACACCTTTCAATGGACCATGTGGCCTGCCATTGATGTGTAAACTGCAGCTTCCGCAAATACCTTCACGGCAATCGTGGTCAAAAGCAATAGGTTCGTCACCTTTCCTTATCAGGCCATCGTTTACAACATCCAGCATTTCAAGAAATGACATGTCCGGAGATATTCCTGGAGCATCGTAGTCTACCATTTTACCAGGTGTTTTAGCATTTTTCTGACGCCACACCTTTAACTTAAGATTCATTGAGCCTGACATATTACTTATAGCTTCTTTGTGTAAGTTTCACGTATTCAAAATTCAAAGCTTCTTTGTGAAGTGTTTCAGGTTGATTATCGCCTTTGTACTCCCAAGCTGCTACATAACAATAGTTTTCATCGTCACGTTTAGCTTCATTTTCTTCGGTCTGGCTTTCTTCACGGAAATGCCCTCCGCAAGATTCCTTCCTGTCCAAAGCATCGTCCACCATCAGTTCTCCTAATTCAAGGAAATCTGCTACCCTGCCTGCTTTTTCAAGAGACTGGTTCAACTCTTCGTTTTCGCCAGTCACTTTTACGTTCTTCCAGAAATCGGCACGAAGATCACTGATCATTTTTTTGGCTTTCAATAATCCAGCCTCATTTCTGGCCATTCCGCAGTAGTCCCACATGATATGGCCTAACTCGCGGTGATATTCAGATACCAGTTTTGTACCGTTAATTGAAAGGAGTTTTTTTACTCTTTCTTTTACATCATTTACAGCTTTGGCAAATGCTTCATGGCTGCTATCTACCTTACCTGGACCAATAGTAGCCAGATAATCACTTACTGTAGAAGGGCCAACAAAATAACCGTCAGCCAAACCTTGCATTAGTGCACTTGCCCCTAGCCTGTTGGCACCATGGTCTGAAAAATTTGCTTCTCCAAGCGCGTAAAGACCTGGTATTGTAGTCATTAAATTATAATCAACCCAAAGTCCACCCATTGTGTAGTGTACCGCAGGATATATTCTCATTGGGCTTTTATACGGATTTTCACCGGTGATCTGGGCATACATATCAAACAGATTACCGTATCTCTCAGCTACTGCACTTTCTCCTAATCTTTGGATAGAATCTGCAAAATCCAGATAAACTGCCAGTCCGCTTGCTCCAACACCTTTCCCGGCATCGCACATTTCTTTGGCGTTCCTTGAAGCAACATCTCTTGGGACAAGGTTACCAAAAGACGGATATTTCCGTTCAAGAAAATAATCTCTTTCATCTTCGGGAATTAATTCCGGAGCACGTTTGTCTCCCACAGCTTTTGGCACCCAAACACGCCCATCATTTCTAAGTGATTCTGACATTAAGGTCAGTTTAGACTGATGGTCTCCTGAAACAGGTATGCAAGTTGGGTGAATTTGTGTAAAACAAGGATTACCGAAGTAAGCACCTTTTTTATGGGCTCTCCAGGCAGCTGTTACATTACATCCCTGTGCATTTGTTGAAAGGTAGAATACGTTTCCATAACCACCTGTGCATAATAATACTGCATGAGCTGCATGGCTTTCAATTTCTCCTGTAACCATGTTTCGTGTTACAATACCTTTTGCATGACCTTCAATTGTCACCACATCCAGCATTTCATGTCTTGGGTACATTTTAACGGTACCTTCGGCAATCTGACGGTTTAGGGCACTATATGCCCCTAATAATAATTGCTGTCCGGTCTGTCCACGTGCATAAAATGTACGGGATACCTGGGCACCACCAAAAGAGCGGTTATCCAAAAACCCACCATATTCACGGGCAAAAGGAACACCCTGAGCCACACACTGGTCAATGATGTTAACACTTACTTCTGCAAGACGGTGAACGTTCGCCTCTCTTGCACGGTAGTCTCCACCTTTAACAGTATCATAAAACAGTCGATAAACACTGTCACCGTCGTTTTTATAATTCTTAGCCGCGTTGATACCACCCTGAGCTGCAATACTATGAGCTCTTCGTGGGCTATCCTGGTAGCAAAAACATTTTACATTATAGCCCATCTCGCCTAGAGTAGCAGCTGCTGCTGATCCTGCAAGGCCAGATCCTACAACAATAATGTCGTATTTTCTTCTGTTAGCCGGGTTTACCAGCTTAAGATTGAATTTGTGATTTTTCCATTTATCAGCCAGTGGACCAGCCGGGGCTTTAGATTCTAATAACATAGATCTTCTAAGGTTATTATTTTTTTAGTTAAAGAAAACATTTCCAAGATCGAGATAAACCCAAATTGGAATTAAGGCAAAAGCTGCCGGTATAATGATCGCGAAGATAAATCCGAAAGATTTTACCAACGGAGTATATTTTTTGTGGTTTAAACCAAGAGTCTGGAAACCACTTTGAAAGCCATGAAGTAAGTGATAAGCCATTGCAATCATGGAAATCACATAGAAAGCGACAATCCATTCAGTTTTGAAAGCAAACATTACCATTCCATAAAGATCCTTTAAGACTTGTGGAGAACCGAATTCAGAAGCATAGCTTTTATATGGAATTGTATTATCATTATGATATCTCCACCAGAAGTCAGCCATGTGAACAGCGATAAAGACAAGAAGCATGGTACCTAAAATTGCCATATTGCGAGAAGACCAGGTGCTCTGGTTGTCTGTAGTATAATAGTCTACAGGGCGGGCTTTTTTGTTGTTAAAGGCAAGGTTCAAACCATAAAAAGCATGGCCTAAAATGCTTGCATACAAAAGGTAAGAAATGGTTTTAATTAAAGGATTATGGGTCATAAACTTGGCATAAATATTAAATGCCTCGCCCCCATCATTTTTAAGCAACTGGAGGTTACCAATTAAGTGTATAACCAAAAATGAACATAAAAATAGGCCTGTAAGGGCCATAATTAGTTTTTTCCCAATGGAGGAATTAAAAGATTTTGTAAACCAACTCATAGTTTAAGTAATTATACTCAATTTGATCGCAAATTTAAATCTAACCTTGCATTATTCAATGTTAGATTTTTTATTTAGATACTGTCTAAATAAAAAACTTCGGATTCATATAAATATAAAAGCAGTTTTAGTTGAAAATGTTTCCTAATATCCTGATATTTTAAAATTATTGCTCCGTAAGCTACCTAAGCTGCAGCAATATAGATATTCTTCAAAAATAAACCTTAAAAATACTATTATGGAACCTAACAAAGGAATTGAGATAAAACTTCAGGATCTTAAAAAAGAAGAGAATGGAAAACTGACTTTATTCATTCATCTTGAAGACCTGGTAGCTAAAAATCATCAGAGAAGTAAGGTAAGTTTAAACTATACCCTGTTTGATAAATACGATAGTTTGGTCATAACGCCTGAAGACAACATTCAGGGTGTGAAAAATAAAAAGACCATTAATATTGAAAGGGTGAGCGGTGCATTTAAAGCGGTGCAGCAGATGTTTGCCGGAGGATAATTTATTTTCAAAACCAATTAACAGATCACCAGCATTCTGGTGATCTGTTTTATAATTACATCCCTAGAAAACTTTCATCCCTTTACCAGTTGTAATCAGACTGAACAGACTTTGTTGAATTAGTGCTTCCCAGCCTTTAGAACATCCATCGTAACATTCAATTTGAGGTACTAAACCGTAATGAGTAAAGCGGAGTTGCGTTTTGTTATTTATTTCAGAAATTTCAAAACTAATTTTCGTCCCATTCCACTCATTCTTTTTATCAATAAAATTTAGCTTACTATCAGTTACCATCCAAACAACTTTTTTGTCCGGTATTAATTCCACGATTTGTTGTTTTGAATAATGAACATCTTCCATTTTGTAACTAAATTCTTCATTTATTTTTTCTGTATTGCCTGTAATTTCCCCCTGCCACCATCCCCGAACATTCATTATTGCATTGTAGACTTCTTTGGGAGTTTCATTTACAAACATTGTGGTCGTAAAATTTGAATTGCCCAATTCCTTTTCTGTTTCTGTTCGAGGCTTGTCTTTTCCGTTTGGCTGTCCTTTGCCGGTTGTGATCAGGCTGGATAAACTTTTTTGAATGTAGGTATCCCAGGCATTCTGACAAATATCATAGCATTCGTATTGAGGTGTTAATCCGGTCTGGGTAAATTTTAGTTGGGTTTTATTTCCCTTTTCTGTGATTTCAAATATTAATTCATTGCCCTTCCATTCATTTTTATCTTGTGTAAAACTGAAGTAATTATCAAGGACAAGCCAAACCACCTTTTTTCCAGGATCTAAGCTTGTAATTTTCATTTTGCATTTATGCACATCCTGATAGTGGTAGTTCCACTCAGAATTCAATTGGTTTGTATTGCCTTCAATTTCTTCGCTCCACCAATCCCGAACATTGTTAATTGCATTATAGACTTCTATTGGTGATCTATCTACTTCAAAAGATTTAGTATAATTTGAAACTGCCATATTGATTGATGTTTAAATTGAATATTGGATTGAGTATGCTGATTTTTGCTAAAGTGCCCTGAGCTAACTTTACACAAATTTATATCGGCAAAAACGAATATTCAGGGTGCCAAATAGACATTATGACGGGTTGATTTGGACAATCACTATTCTTATCTTTACCAAAATTCCTAAATGAAACAGTTAACCATATTAGTACCTGAAGGAGAAAATAATTTAAGCAGCATTGTAGGGTCTTACAAAATTTTCGCAAAAGCTAACGCATTCTGGAAAGAGAGAAATGTAAGCGAAAGGTTCAACATCCAGCTGGCAGGGCTTTCTAAAAAAGTCGCATTTCACAACGGTTTGTTTAGTGTACAACCGCACACCAATATTTCCTCGATAAAAAAAACCGACCTTATTATCATTCCTTCGTTAAATCATAATTATAAAAATTCAGTTAAGTGCAATGAAAAATTGGTTGACTGGATGGTGAAACAATATGAGCAGGGAGCAGAAATAGCAACCATTTGTACAGGTGCCTTCCTGCTGGCATCAACTGGTTTGCTGGATGGCAAAAGCTGTTCTACACATTGGTCGGCCGCTGTTGATCTTCGGAAAATGTATCCCAAGGTTAATCTTCAACCAGACAAATTTATAACAGATGAAAATCGTATTTATACCAATGGAGGTGCTTATTCCTTCCTGAATCTTATTATTTACCTGATAGAGAAGCATTTCGACAGGCAAACTGCCATTTATTGTGCTAAAGTATTTCAGATAGAGATTGACAGAAATGGCCAATCGGAATTTACAATTTTCACCGGTCAAAAATTACACGGAGACGATATGGTAGTAAAAGCTCAATCGTATATAGAAAGTAAACTGTACGAGAAATTTTCCATTGAGGAGCTATCAGCGAGGTTTGCAGTTGGGAGAAGAAATTTTGACAGGAGATTTATCAAAGCAACAGGAAATACACCGGTTGAATATCTCCAAAGAGTAAAAGTAGAATCAGCTAAAAAAGCTTTTGAAAGCAGCCGCAAAAGTGTAAATGAGGTAATGTATGAAGTTGGTTATTCTGATGTAAAAGCCTTCAGGGAAGTATTCAGGAAAATTACAGGCATGTCGCCTTTGGAATATAAAGGGAAGTATAATAAAACGGTTGTTTAAAAAATTGAATTAATCTGATATCAATTCAACTTGAATAATTATTGCTTGTTTACTTCATAATTCAAGAACAGCAACATATAACATTAAAATAGTAGAATATAGACTCATGGCTTTCAATAAGAAACATTTTATATCGAAATTAAGCTGAGTAAACTACCTTGCGGATCTAAATGGTACTCATACCCAAAACTTTGACTGCCAGGTCCTGATTAATAACAATTACCCAATGAAAAAACTATTCCTTTCTGCTATTTTAACTGTTGTATGTATTATTGGTGCCCTTGCACAAAATGCCGGTAATCTTTTAATTGAAAATTTCGAAGATGGCAATCTTCAAAACAATCTTGGAGGTTATTGGTACAGTTACAATGATAATCGGGATGGTGGTAAAAGCAGTTTAAAACAATCAGACTGGACTAAATTCCCAAATGGAGGACACCAATCTGATCGTATGCTACAGGTGGATGTAATACTCGACAAGGGAACTTACCAATGGAGCCCCTATTTTGCATTTGGTACTTCTATAAATGCTACGTCTGATTTTAATCCTTCAAATTTTAAAGGTATATCTTACTGGCACAAAGGAGTGGCGCACAAGATCAGGGTAGAGACACCCGAAATACAGGATTATGATTATTATCAAATTCCTGTACCTGCCAGTGAAGAATGGATACTTGTTACTGTTGATTTTTCTATGCTTACGCAGGAAGGTTGGGGGAAAAAAGTACCATTGCAATTAAACAACAACATCAAATTGGCATGGAACCTGAATGAAACATCTGGCAATTTCCAGCTGGACGATATTCAGTTTGTGAAGGTGATTACCTATGAGAAAAAAAATGATATGCGCATTTTACCTGCTCAGATACCAGCTCCGATTGCCGTTAAGGGCAATGTAAAGAGTCCTTTGAATGACATGTCAAAAAAATACCTAACCAAAGGGATGAATTTTACAAATTGGGGAGAGTCAGGTAAAATTGTTTCCTCAAACCCTAAAGATTGGAAATACAACGAAGCATCAGTCAAAAAGCAGGCAGACCAAGGCATGCTGGGTATTCGTTTCCCTATCGACCTGGATTTGTATGTAGTAGACAGGCTAAATGTTTTGAATGGCACCAATAAAAAGATAGAAATAGAGGCTCTCCTTTATACAGTTCTTGACTCTATGAATGTCTGGACAAAGCGACATGGACTTTCCTATACCATTGATTACCATGCTTATGATGGAACTTATACCCGCGCTGCCTCTAAAGATCCAAAATTCAGGGCGGCAGCTTCTTGCATATGGAGGGTCATTGCTGAACATTTTGTAAAAGAAAAGAGACCTGACCTTTTCTTTGAACTGACAAATGAACCTGGCCTCAGCTTGCCGGATGGTGAATTTATCGACCAGGCTGACTGGAACATCCTGGCTCAATCTATGATAGATTCAATACGGAAAGTGGATAAAACGCGACCCATTATTTTTGGCGACACCAAATGGTACAGCATAGACGAGTTGATAAAAAACAAACCGCTTAAAGATAAAAATGTGATCTACTGCTTCCATACATATGATCCTTTTGTTTTTACACACCAGGGCGCATCCTGGACGAAGATGGGAACAATGAAAAACGTTCCTTTTCCATATTCACCGGAACGGTGGAGTACTGAGTTCAGAGACTTTGGAATTATGAAGGGAACACCGGAATGGGTAAAGGATCAGATGACCAGGTATTATAAAGAAGGAAACAAGCAACACGTTAAAAACAGAATAGCCCTTGCTAAGAATTGGGCCTTTGAAAACAACGTTCCATTAATCTGTAATGAGTGGGGCGCCTTGTCAAACACTTCCAAAATGGAAGACCTTAATGCCTATTTCAAAACTATGGCAGAAATTTTCAAAGAATTAGACGTCTCCTGGCAAGTATGGTTTGGCATTTTTGACTCTGAAAATACATTACTACCGGGTATGGCAGAAGCTTTGGATTTAAAAAAGAAATAAGACTTTACTCTTTGTGGGGGGCTGATTTTCTGATCAACTAATGTGATTTTTTAAAAATCTGATTTCAACTTTTAACAAAAAGGGAATGAAGTCAGCTTTTGCTAATCTTGTTTTCTCTTTAAACCCCTTCCTTTCGGTCCATCACCTTCCCGGAGAACACTTTCTGAATGAAGAAGCTCTGCCGCCTCTGCTGAATCTTTTACTTTGTTTGCACTTCGTTCCAACATTTCTGATTCAAAATCTGTTAAAACGCTTTTCCTTACTCCAGCTTCTCTCCATTTAGAAAACGGCCCGCATGCTGTAGAAATAATCCTGGCAAGAGCGAGTGCGTCCAATAAGGCCTGATTAGCTCCCTGTCCCTTGAAAGGACTCATTGGGTGAGCCGCATCTCCTATGAAGGTTACCGGACCTCCTTTCTCTAATACTTCTGACTGGAGTACTTCACGGTCATATACAGGATAGCCTGAAATTTGTGCTTCCATGGTTTTAATTAAAATCTGGGGAATGGGTTCATGCCACTGAGTTCTGCGACATGCTTCTTCTTTTAATGCCTGAGCGCCTTTGGCACTCAGGGCCTTCGCTTCTTTTTCTTTCATAGGAAAGCTAAGTTGCCACATGACCGAGTCTGAAGAAAAAGGCATCATGTAGATCCGATCATTGCCATTAACCGTTTGAAAAACAGTGGCCGAGTCTAGCAAAGGACTCTGGAGCCCTTCTAATTTTTCCAAAGGACAAATCCCCAGAATCACCATATAACCTAAATATCGCAGTGGAGAATCTTTTTCCCCGATCGACAACCTGCGTACAGAACTCCGGATACCATCTGCTCCCACGATAAGATCGGCTTTTGCGCTCTTCATTTCTCCATTTACCTGAAAGTTTAAATCAATACTTTGATGATCAGTTACCTTAAAATCTACTAACTGATGACCCCACTGTACTGCATCAATTCCTCCGAGTTGCTCAAGCAAAGCGGTGCGCAAAGACTGCCGGGCGATATGCACATTTGTGCGTTTAGGTGAAGATTTAGAATCTGCCTGTTTGCTTATTCTCATTCCCCATTCTACAATCACTTGTCCATTTGTAGTAAGCACCACATGGCGGGTAGAATATACGCTGTGTTTCAATGAAAAAAGACCAAATCCTTTGATTGCATTACTGGCCTGTTGCAAAGTTAGTCCATATCCCTGCGAACGGGAATCGAAGCAGCTATCGCGTTCATAAAGTGTAAATGGAATCCGGCGATGCAAACAAGCTACTGCGAGGGCCACTCCACCTATACCACCGCCAATAATGGCAATATGAGGATAGTTTTCTTTGTCAGGTATCGGATAGATTTTAGACGGAATCAATCCTGATCCGCCACAATTCAGGCATGGGTATAGGTTACCCAATGGTCTAACAGGAGAAGGCTCTTCCCCATTTGACTTTTCAAACTGGTCGAATGCTAACTGGTAGCTTCGGCGCACTTTCTTTACCGGCCTCTGCCTTTTTTTGCCTCGTCCCTGACATTCATTACAAGCAATCCAGCTAGCTCCTTCAATTACCATTTTGCTGTTCAATACTAACTATTTTATTTCATGACTATAAACAGCCATTTAATCTATATTAAACAAAGTTAAGCTGAAAGCTTATAAAATGATGGCTTAGGGATGGATCAGAAGAACCGAGAAGTATCATTCCACAATTCAAAGCATCGAACATTTTTACTGATTTAATTTATAACTGACCATAACAGTTCCACACGGAAAAGGCATGGATTTCAAAAACGAAAATGTTAAAATGCTTTCATTTTTTTTAAATATGGTCATTCCTTTACCCAAACAAAATGGATTTAAGAGGAAGTAAAACTCGTCAACCAGGTTATTTTGAATTAAGGAAGAAGCAAATGAGGCACCGCCATAGACCAAAATATCCTTTCCTTCCGATTGTTTAAGTTTGTTTACAGCCTGATTAATTTCACCCTTGATAATGGTTGTATTTTTAAAATTATTTGGAGCGAGCGTATTTGAAAGGACCGCTTTTGGAAGTTCAGAAATCCGTTTTCCAAGTGAGAAATCAGGATGGCCTGGATTTGTTGCTACATCGTCCCAGAACGGGATCAAATCCTTAGCGGTATTTTTCCCAAGTAAAATAGTATCTACACTTTCAAGATTACCGACACAGAATTTTATTACTTCCTGATCCCATTTGAAGTTTAGGCCACCCGCTTCCATGTTCACATAGTTGTCCAATGAAAGATGCATTTGAAGTTTTAATTTTCTCATTTTATGTTATTAGCTTAAGGATCTGGCACTGTGTATAGTACATGGATCGGCAGATTATCACAAAAGATATGCCAGTAAAATCGTAAAATCTTCTTACAATATTCCCTTTGAGGTAAAAGCGGCACGTATAAGTATAGCCTGCCTTGATCTTGAAATTTGTATTTACGCCCTTACTTTAGATAGGAAATACAGAAAAGGTTATGTATAAGAGTTTCTTAGTACTGAAGATAAGAATTTGCAAACACTGGATACAATCCAGCCCAGGAGGGTTATTAAAAATGCAAAAAACCCTCATTGAAGCCAAGACTACAATGAGGGTTAACATTAAATTTTCGTTTTATTTCTGTGACTTAAAAAATTTAATAACTAATTCAGCAGTTTCTTTTCCGCTACTTCCTTGTTGTCCACTTATCAAATTGCCATCAGCAACAGCAAAAGATTTGTAAGGACTTTCACCAGTTACATATTTTGTATTCAGTTTTTTTGCTTCGTCCTCAATGCGAAAAGGCTGCATTTTCTTACCTGCACCTTTATCAACAATGTCTTCTTCGGCATTGCAAAAACCTGTCCATTTTTTACCTTCAGCCAATAGTTTACCGTTACTCAGTTTGGTTTTTAGCAAAATAGAAGAACCATGGCAAATGGTTGCCGATGCTTTTCCTGCTTCGTAAAATTGGGCAAACAATTTTTCTAATTTTTCATTGTTATAAAATGTTTGCATAGGGCCCAGGCCACCAACTACAAAAATCCCATCAAAATTTTCAGCTTTTATTTCGTCTAATTTTACTGTGCTTTCCATTAAGGCCACAGTTTTCGGATTGTGTTTAAAACCCGTACTTACCAAATCTAATTCTCTTGCGTTTGGACTTTCAGGATCGCTCCAACTATCAAAAACTATTTTTCCACCTTCGGGTGAAGAAATGGTTATATCATAACCGGCTTCTTTAAATTCATTAAAAGGTTGTGCCAATTCAGATAACCAAAATCCGATAGGATAACCTGTGGTTTCTGATTTTACTTGATTAGATACTACAAATACAATTTTCATCTTATTGTTTGTTTTTATTTGTGAATTGCTTTTTGTTTGAGCAGCTGAAATGCCTAAAACTGACAAAATTACTATTGCGGTGATTAAAATTTTGTGTGTCATACTTACTGATTTGATATATTATTTTAATTTTCTACTAACTGAAATTCCGTTTTGTGATGCTCTGATAATTGAGGTTTGATAAGTACCCAATTTTTCTAAATACTTAAAAAACCTACCATCGTCGCCATAACCATCTGTTACATTATGCATAGTGTAAAGACCATTAATTGAGAGCTTTGGTTCAGTTGCCTGAAAAAATAACAAATAGCTCTCTTTGGGTTGCAAGGTAAGGGTAGCATCTGAAAATACAAAATCAAAAGTTTGATTTAGAGTCGGGATAATAGATAAGGCGTCCCCCAATTTTAAATCTATCAAATGGCTTACTCCGGCTCTTTCAAAATTTAATTTTGCCTGTTCGTATCTTTCTTTGTCAATTTCAATGCTTGTGATTTTTCCATCAGTTTTTGCAACCGCTTTTGCCAACCAAATGGTAGAATGCCCAGTTGAAGCTCCTATTTCTAAAATAGATTGGGAATTGTGCTTTAATACTAAATTTTCTAATGCTTGCCCATCTTCAAAAGGCACATTAAAAAAAGTCCATTTGTTTCTGTGTTGAAGTAAAAAATCCTCAACAGTTTCTTTTTCTGTGATTATTTCATTCATCCTTTTTTATTTAAATTTATTAATGCAAAGATGTGATGATTGAGAGCTATTTAGTTAGGACAAATAGTTGCTTTATCGGTACTTTTAGGATACCAATTTCCTAAAATCCAAAGGCGAATAAGTGGTGTGTTTTTTAAAGTATCTGGCGAAATAACTGCTATCTTCAAACCCCAATTTGTAGCTAATCTCGCTTATATTATCATCTGAAAATTGAAGTAACTGCTTGGCTTCTAGAATTATTCTCTCGTTAATAATTTCACTTGTTGTTTTATTACAAACTGATTTTACGATGCTGTTTAAATGATGAAGTGTGATATTAAGTTGATTTGCGTATTGGGTCAAAGCCCAATTTTTAGTAAAATTTTCGTAAACTAAATTTTTAAATTGTTTAAATATTACAATTTGCTGTTTTGAATTAGAATTTCCCTTTTCTGAAAACTGGCTTTGGATTTGTTTTAAAAGCACAAACAAAAGCGCTTGTATAGTTTCCTTTTCATTTTCATTTATTAGTAAATCAACTACTGCTTTCAGTTTCGATTTATCTTCTCCCCTGATTTTTATAAATGGATTTTCATACAAATTATCTAAATATGACAATTCAAAAAGCATGTTCTTGTTTTGAAAAATCTGCAAAAAGAATTCTTCTGTAAAGACGATACAAAACCCTTCAATATCTTTCCATTCTTCAAACAAATGCAATTGCCCTGGCGAAATAAAAAAAAGCATATCTGCTTCTATTTCATATGTTTTATAATCAATAGTATGTTTGCTTTTTCCGTTTGTTATCCATAGTATTTCATAAAAATTATGCTTGTGTGGAAACTCAATATTCTCGGGTTCTTCCATTTCTTCAAACCTGTCCACGTCAAACTCTATATTTTCAAGGGTTTGGTTTAAGAGGTCTGGGATTGAAATGGTTTTGATCATCATTTTAAAAAAATATTGATTTTGTAAGCGTGGAAGGCCCTGATACTATTGTCGCTATGAATCTTGCAGTGTGTCTGTTAGGAGTTTCAGCTAACTTTTTGCAGCTTGACGAAGTAGCAATTTTCCATGTACTGTCTTTTAACATTGAGCCAGGTACAGTTTTTAATATTTCCTTTGTTCAATAATTAGAGCTTTGTCCTTTTCATCAACCTGTATTTGTCCTGCAAACACATGACAATTTAATTGCTTTTTTATTGAAAGGGCTATTTCTGATTCATTTAATATATCCCCGATATTTGATTCCACTATTATCATAATTGGTTCATTATATTCCCCTCTTTCCCAATTGTGGATCCGGCTGATATTTAAATAGAAATTAGATTTACGATCAACTGATTCTAACCATTCCCATACATTTTCATAGTCATGGTACAAATTGTTAACTCCAAAAATTATTTCAAAATCTGATTGCAATTCAGATAATTCCCTATTTATAAAAATCCAAAATTTCATTATTTCTAAAATTGCGCAACGGCTTGCCCAAAGCTATACTTTCAAAGCCCAAATTTCAATGTACTACAAAAGTTAATTAAATGCCAAAAAGTTTCTGAAACACGTTCGCCCTCATTTGGTAAGGTGCTGTTGTTTGCAGAAATTTTTCAACTTTTCATTATCTCAGTCGTGTTCCTAATTAAATCTTCCACCATTGGCGAGAAGTTTCTATACTGTTTCTGTTGAGCTTTAATAATATGATATGATTTCTTGGATATCTCGTCTGATGAGGTATTTGTTATAATAATTATTCTGCAAAGTTGCTCAACACAATCTCTTACAATATTTTTATTCTCAGTTCCTTTTAATACCCTCTCAAGGATTTCAAAAGCCTTATCATTTTCACCAGTCTCTGCATATAACTCTGCCAATTGTCTGTTGTAGATGTCCGTTAGGAAATCTTTATCATTTTTCTTGAGTGTCAATTTAAGTGCTTCAATCTCTAAAGCCTTGTCGGCAACATATTTTGTGTATGTCCTATATAAACCTAGCTCTTCGTAAGTCCAAGCTCTTTCCTGTTTTATCCATTCAGGTAATTTCGTTAGAAATAATTCCCTTTCATTTGTCGAATAAAGAAAATACAGTTCATCCAGAATTGGGAATTTGTAACTTCTGAAATAGGATTTTTTATTTTCTTTCCAAGTGTCTATGTCTGCTTGCGAATAATTACAATTTCCTACTGTCTCTCCAAGATATCTTAACAATTCAGTTTTTATTGGATTGTCTACTGTTTTTAAATATTGGTAGGTTTCTTTAATGCCTGCCGAAACTAGGTATTCTTCATCAAATCCAATTCCGCTGTCAAAATCTATATTTTTAGTTTCAAAAAACAGCCAAATGATTTCAGGTGAATTGAAAAGTGTCAGAATGAAGGCACAGAAGTATAAATTATCAACTTCACCGTCTTTCGCATATTTTCTCCATTCCTTCTCTTCTGTAAACAGGAATCTGACTATTTCATAGTCCTTCTGTTTAAGGTCATTGTAAATTGCAATATTTAGTCTTAAACGGTCAAAGTGTTTTGAATTTATTGCTTCTTTATCAAAGCGATAATTGTCCAAGAGTTTTAAGTTCTCCCGGACTAAGTCAAGTTCTGTTTTATATTTTTCTGTTAATGTCAAGGTGTCTTGGTATTATTTCACGGTTTGGGGCTTGCGTTCGCGGCGGGAAATCGAATCACAAAAGCCGATTTTATTACCAAAATTAATTGAAAAACTGCCGTTGAAATTTTAACATCATCCCACCTTATGCAAACCCTTGTTGTGTGCTGCTTTCATACTGACCTACCCCAAATAATACTGAAGCTATAAACCGGTACCCTTCCATCTTCAACACAAAATCTTAAACTCTCAATTATAACACTCTCGTATTTATCTTATTTTAACAAATGTTTCCACAATATAGTGGAAGTAAAACTGTGGATAAATACAGGAAATTCCGTTCGTAAAAATAAAGGTTTCCCTTAAGATTGTCCGCATAAATGTTGATGGTGACCTGCTTTTAGGCAGCGAGGAACACAACAACAGCGAAGGGCCTCTGTTCTCTTTTGAAGTTACTTCCACAATAAAACCTCTTTAAAATGTATTTATCACCAATCACTTAAATCAAACCTTCCTTCAGTTTCCCGTCAGCAAATCCCCCAACATGAAACAAAAAAGCCCCGACCTTTGCAGATTGGGGCTTTTTGATATTTAGTAAAGAAATCCGGCTTAGTACATGCCGCCCATTCCTCCGCCGCCACCTGGCATTCCTGCTGGTGCTTTTTCTTCTTCTTCATCTGCAATTACTGCAGCTGTAGTCAAAAGAAGTGCTGCGATAGAAGATGCGTTCTCAAGTGCTAATCTTGTAACCTTAGTAGGGTCAAGGATACCAGCTTTGATCAGGTTTTCGTATCTGTCTTCACGGGCATTGTAACCGAAGTCATCTTTGCCTTCTTTCACCTTCTGTACTACTACAGAGCCTTCGCCACCGCAGTTAGCCACAATAGTTCTTAAAGGAGCTTCGATCGCAATACGGATGATGTTTACACCAGTTGCTTCGTCCTCGTTTCTGGTTTGAACGTTGTTCAATACATGACCGGCACGGATCAAAGCAACACCACCACCTGCTACGATACCTTCTTCAACAGCAGCACGGGTTGCGTGTAATGCATCGTCAACTCTGTCTTTTTTCTCTTTCATCTCAACTTCAGTAGCTGCTCCTATGTAAAGGATAGCAACGCCACCTGAAAGTTTAGCAAGACGCTCCTGAAGTTTCTCACGATCGTAATCTGAAGTAGTGTTTGCGACCTGAGATTTGATTTCGTTGATACGACCAGTGATTTGTTCTTTCTGACCCGCACCGTTGATGATGGTTGTATTGTCTTTGTCGATCACCACTTTCTCTGCAGTTCCAAGGAACTCTAAAGTTGCGTTCTCTAATTTGAAACCTCTTTCTTCTGAAATTACAGTTCCTCCAGTTAAAACAGCGATGTCTTCTAACATTGCTTTTCTTCTGTCGCCAAAACCAGGAGCTTTAACAGCAGCGATTTTAAGTGCACCACGAATTTTGTTCACAACTAAAGTAGCAAGGGCTTCGCCTTCCACTTCTTCAGAAATGATCACCAATGGTTTACCTGTTTGTGCAACCTGCTCAAGGATAGGAAGAAGTTCTTTCATTGAAGAAACTTTCTTATCGTAGATCAAAATATAAGGCTTGTCCAGATCAGCCTCCATTTTCTCAGGGTTTGTAACAAAGTATGGAGACAAATATCCTCTGTCGAACTGCATACCTTCAACCACTTTCACTTCGGTTTCAGTACCTTTTGCTTCTTCAACAGTGATAACGCCGTCTTTACCCACTTTCTCCATTGCGCTTGCGATCATTTTACCGATTTCGCTGTCGCTGTTTGCAGAAATAGTAGCAACCTGTTCAATTTCAGAATTGTTACTGATTTGTTTAGACTGTTTTTTCAAGTCTTCAATGATAGCAGAAACAGCTTTGTCGATACCACGTTTCAAATCCATTGGATTTGCACCTGCAGCTACATTTTTCATACCTGCATTTACAATTGCCTGAGCAAGTACAGTTGCAGTAGTAGTTCCGTCACCAGCTGAATCAGCAGTTTTAGAAGCTACTTCTTTCACTAACTGAGCACCCATATTTTCGATAGGGTCTTTCAATTCAATG
This sequence comes from Cytophagales bacterium, assembly GCA_025360395.1. GTDB lineage: Bacteria > Bacteroidota > Bacteroidia > Cytophagales > UBA9547 > UBA9547. The sequence goes on from JANYCH010000226.1 coordinate 41,180, forward strand.
TCTTTCGCAACAGTTACACCATCTTTAGTGATAACAGGGGCACCAAATTTTTTGTCAAGAATTACGT
>JANYCH010000228.1 GCA_025360395.1 Cytophagales bacterium
TGGGTTCTTTAATTTTTCTGGCTGGAGAATGTTTAACCCAACATTTTGTGCATAAACTTTTACCGGAGATGGGTTTAATTGCAGCCCACGACCTGAGGGCTTGTCGGGGGCAGTGATAACTCCCACAATATTATATCCATTTTCAACCAATATTTGCAAAGAAGGCACAGCAAATTCAGGTGTGCCCATGAAAATTATCCGAAGGGTAGAGTTATTCAAAATCTGTGTACAATAAATAATTTTTCCTTTTTGATTTGAAATTTTGCAAATCAGCAGCCCACGTTTTTCTGATTTCTTCCGCAGAGAGCCCACTTTTTATTTGTTCCTGCAAAGTTGCATTGCCAGCATGTTTGTTAAAACCGCTTGTGAAATATTTAGATTTGTCTTTTGAATTTTTGTAAAACAAGATCAGATAATATAAGTCGACCTGAGCTCCGGCTACACTTGATCCTAAATAAACACCTGTACACCTTTTACCTTCATACATGGGTTTTTTCGCCATTCCGGGAATACTTTTTGGGGTAAATGAAAACCCCTGGCCCAAAGAATCCGGCACTCCGAGGATTTGAAATGGTGTTTCTGTCCCTCTTCCCACGCTCACAGTTGTTCCTTCAAACAGACCCAGAGAGGGATAAAGTTTAATTGATAGATAATTAGGAAGATTGGGAGAAGGCTTAATTGGCGGCGCATAAGCACTTAAATGAGTGTAGTTTTTACAGGGAGTAATTTTAATGTTGCATTTTACACTGTCTTTGAGCCATTTTTCGCCGTTGATCATTTGAGCAAGTTCGCCAAGTGTCATTCCGTGAACGAGAGGGATAGGATGCATACCTAAAAATGATGAAAATGGCTTTTCAAGCACAGGGCCGTCCACATAGTCGCCGTTAGGATTTGGTCTGTCCAGGATCAGCAGGTCTTTTTTATTTTCGGCACAGGCTTCCATTACATAATGAAGTGTGCTCAGATAAGTATAGAATCTCGCTCCAACATCCTGAATGTCAAAAATTACCATATCAACATCTGTCAACTGTTCGTTTTTAGGTTTTTTATTGTCTCCATAAAGTGAAACCACCGAAATACCTGTTTTTTCATCTTTGCCGCTTTTTACTTTTTCACCTGCATCAGCATCGCCGCGAAAACCATGCTCCGGACTGAAAACTTTTACAACCTGGACATTCTTACTTAAAAGAAAGTCCAGCAGATGCTGCTTGTTGCAGGTAGAGGTTTGGTTGACTACCAGGGCAATTTTTTTCTTATTCAAAAGAGGGAGATATAATTCAGGCTGCTCGGCCCCAGGTATTATTTTATCACCTGGAAAATAAGGATGCTGATCGTTCTGACCAAAGGAAGGAGTCAGAATAAGACAAAAAATCAGGCTTAGGAATGTTTTGAACATGAACTTAATTATGAAGTAAAGCTACTTAATTTCAATACTGCAAGCTAAATAATCGAAATATTCTAAAGGCCATTATTTAATGGAATAGGCACGGTTTTTTAACATTTTATTTTTAGGATTTTTATGCTGAAAGAAGTTAAATGGGGTATAATTGGCCCTGGTGCCATTGCGAGAGAATTTACTGATGACCTCAGATTTATAAAAGGAGAGAACCATTTTGTAAAGGCTATTGTGGGCCATGGAAAAGAAACCACAGAGAAATACCTGGCTGAAAATAAGGTAGACCTTGTTTATTACGATCTTGATGAATTCATTAACGGCAAAGAAGTCGATTGTTGTTATATAGCAACTCCTCATGCACAACATTATGAGACATGCCTTCGGTTATTAGACGCCAAAATACCAGTCCTTTGCGAAAAACCGCTAGCAATCAGTGCAAGGCAGGTTTCAGAAATCATTAAGAAATCGCAGGAAACACAAACATTCTTTATGGAAGGAATGTGGATAAGGTGCTTGCCCAGCATTTTAAAAGTACTTGATATTATTAAATCGGGCAAGATAGGGGAGATACATAGTTTATCTGCAAGGTTGACTTACAAAGCCCCTTTTGATTTGAATAACAGATACTTTAATCCTGAATTAGGCGGGGGTGCCACCTTGGATTTAGGCGTTTATCCTGCTTACCTGGCTTATTTAATCCTGGGAAAGCCCGAAAGTATAAAGGCTTCATCTAAAATCATAAATGACGTTGATGGCAGCACAACAGCAATTTTGACACATAAGAGTGGTGCTCTTTCAGTTATTGAATCTTCATTTATCTCCAGGGGTGCAAACGAGGCCATCATTTTTGGCGACAAAGGTTCTATTCACATATCAGAACCATGGAATGAAAAACCTTTATCAGTCACAGTTCAGATTTATTACGGACCGAAAGAAGTTATAAGTCCTGAGTGGGATGGCAAAGGGTTGTATTTTGAAGTACAGGAAATGATGAAATGTCTGGAAGAAAATAAAATTGAAAGTGACCTCCTCACACATCAGGGAAGCCTGGACTTAGTCAGGATTTTAGATGAAATAAGAAAGCAAACCGGGGTTATATACCCAAACGAATAAACAATGGAATTGAAAATAATAGCATCTGATATTGGTTTTGGAGAAGGCCCTGTATGGCACCCTGATGGTTACCTCGTTTTCAGTGATGTAACCAATAACTGCATCATGAAAATTGTAAATGGGAAAAAAGAGGTCTTACTGGAAAAGAGTGGTTTAAGAAGCGATCCGGAACATTTTCATAATGAACAGATTGGGGCAAATGGTTTAGTGATAGACAAAAATGGAGACTTGATAATGTGCCAGCATGGCGAGCATGGAATTGCAAGGTTATCTAAAGATGGATGGCTGGAAAAGATAGTAGACAGCTATCAGGGAAAAAGGCTTAATAGTCCAAATGACTTATGTTTAGGGCCTGATGATGAGATCATTTTTTCTGATCCACCTTATGGGTTAAAAGGCCAGGAATTGTTGCCGGATTTGGCTCAGCCACACGCCGGAGTATATAAATGGCAAAACGATAAATTGGAACTTTTAATTTTTGATATGAAGTACCCTAATGGTATTACTTTCAGTCCTGATTATAAATTCTTATTTGTCGGAACAAACAAAGCTGAAGAAAGGGGAATCAGGAGATATAAATACGATCAGGGTTCATTGTCTGAGATGGAAATCTATGTGGATGAGAATGCAGATGGAATAAAAATGGATAAAAAAGGCTACTTGTTTTTGGCTACCATGCAGGGGATAAAAGTAGTTTCCCCGGAAGGCGAAGTGGTCAGAAAGATCGAAACGCCTTCAATGGCAACCAATCTTTGCATACATGAACCGTACATGTATGTCACAACAGAAAATACTGTTTACGAATATTTTCTCCCTAATCTTGCCTTATAATCAAAAATTGAAAAAGCCATCATTTTTTTATCGCAATAGTTTATCAATTGTTTTCCTTGGATTAACAATTGTGGCATTGTTTGCTCAGTATTGTTTTGGTTTTATGGAATACAACAAGGATTTAGTTGAACAAGGCTATTCCGAAGTCAAGTTTGCGGAATATATTACTACAGGCCATTTCATAGAAGGAACTTTTGAAAATTGGGAAAGCGAGTTTCTTCAAATGGGTTTATATATTGCCTTGACCGTGTTTTTAAGACAAAAGGGAAGTGCAGAATCTAAAT
>JANYCH010000246.1 GCA_025360395.1 Cytophagales bacterium
GCAAAAACTCCTCGATAATGGCCAATTCTTTCATCTCAGTTTCCGCAAGGTCAGTTCGTCCTTCCTTGTTATATATTTCTAATGAATCGCGACGCTGTTTTGCAGCTTTGGTCAACAATTTCATTTCTGCCTCTTCCGAAAGTTCTTCTTTTGCACCTTTTTCTGTTTCAGCAAGCAGGATTTGTGATTTGATACCACGCAAGGCCATCAGACGTGTTTGGTCTTTGGCAAGCATCGCTTTTTTTATACCTTCTTCAATTTTTAATTTTAAACTCATTATTTAAGTAATTTTAAACTTTAATACCCAAAAATATATTTCAGGAACAACATTCAAAAGAAGTCCATGACGAAACTAAGCGTGAACATCAACAAAATTGCCCTCATACGCAATTCTCGTGGAGCTAATCAGCCAGATATTTTAAAAATTGCGAAAGATTGCGAGCGGTTTGGTGCGCAAGGCATCACCATCCATCCTCGTCCTGATGAAAGGCATGCCAGGTACCAGGATGTATTTGATCTGAAAAAAATTGTAAAAACCGAATTAAATATTGAAGGAAACCCACTTCCAAAATTCATATCTGTTGTATGTGAAGCCAAACCAGACCAGGTTACATTGGTACCTGATGGTCCTGATGCGCTGACCTCCAATGCCGGCTGGGATACAGTAAAGCACAAGGATTTTTTGAAAGAGGTTATCAGTGAATTTCAAAAGCAAAAAATACGAGTATCTGTTTTTGTAGATGCTGACCCAAAAATGGTGGAAGGTGCCAAGGAATGCGGAACTGACCGAATAGAATTTTATACTGAATCATATGCAAAAGCTTATTCTAAAGATAAGATTTCTGCTATTTCACCTTTTATCAAAGCAGCAAAAGTTGCAAATGAAGTGGGGTTGGGAATAAATGCTGGCCATGACCTTAATTTAGATAACCTTCATTATTTATATAAGAATATTCCAGGATTACTGGAAGTTTCTATAGGACATGCCCTGGTTTGCGATGCTCTTTATTTAGGATTGGAGAATGCTATACAAATGTATTTGAGAGAGTTGAATTAAATATTAATCTGTAATGAGATATTAATTTATTGCATCTATCCGGAATGGTTTTTCAAGCTTTGATTCAAAGTAATTACAAATCCCTACCTTTGCACCCAAATTGCTTAATTTTGAAAACCAAAGGTCTCAAAACCAATAAAGTCAATATTGTTACATTAGGTTGCTCCAAAAACCTGGTTGATTCAGAAAATATCTTTACACAACTTAAGGCCAACAATTTTGATGTAACCCATGAGTCCAAAGATGATGAAGCAAACATTGTAATCATCAATACCTGTGGTTTCATTGATAATGCTAAAGAAGAATCTGTTAATACCATCTTGCGTTATGCTGATGCCAAAGCGCATGGCATGGTCGATAAACTATATGTAACAGGCTGTTTATCTGAAAGATACAAAGATGACCTTTCCAACGAAATTCCCGAAGTCGATTCCTGGTTTGGAACAAGGGATTTACCAAGGTTGCTAAAAACGCTAAAGGCAAATTATAAACATGAGCTACTTGGAGAAAGGTTAATTACAACCCCTTCACATTTTGCTTATTTCAAAATTGCAGAAGGTTGTGACAGGCCTTGTTCATTTTGTGCCATTCCAGTGATGAGAGGCAACCATATTAGCAGACCAGAAGAGGAACTTATAAAAGAAGCAGAAAACCTTGCCAAAAGGGGAACTAAGGAACTCATCCTCATTGCGCAGGATTTAACTTACTATGGCCTGGACTTATATAAGGACCGTAAGTTAGCGGACCTGTTAAGGAAATTATCAGACGTAAATGGAATTGAATGGATCCGATTGCAATATGCATATCCGTCAGGTTTCCCAATGAATGTGCTGGATGTAATGGCAGAAAGGCCTAACATCTGCAAATATCTAGATATGCCATTGCAACACGGATCTGATAATATGCTTAAAATGATGCGTAGGGGCATAACAAGGGGAAAAACTGAAGAGCTCGTACATACTATAAGAGAAAAAGTACCTGGAATTGCCATTCGTACCACTTTAATTGCAGGCCATCCAGGTGAAACCGAAGCTGATTTTATCGAAATGCAGGATTTTGTTCAAAGAATGAGATTCGACAGGTTAGGAATTTTTAAATATTCACACGAGGAACAAACCCATTCTTATTCTTTTGAAGACAATGTTCCAGATGATATTAAACAGGAAAGGGCGGATGAAATAATGGCAATGCAACAGGAAATCTCTCAGGAAATAAACCTTGGGAAAGTCGGAAAAACAATGAAGGTATTGTTTGATCGCAATGATGGGGGATATTTCATTGGCAGAACTGAGCACGATTCTCCTGAAGTTGACAATGAAGTATTAGTAAAGGCAGATAATGAAAATTTTGCAAGAATTGGAGATTTTGCGAATGTAAAAATCACATCCGCAACAGAATTCGATCTTTACGGTGAATTAGTATAATTATTATAAACACTATAGCATGAAATTTAAGTTTTTGTCAGTCGTTCTTCTTTTTACATCAGTATTTGCTTTTGCACAGGAACCCGCTGGTAGTCCGGATGCAGTTGACCCTGCCGCTTCTTTTACTCCCTCTTTAGCTCCTAAAATAGATTCTAACCATTGGAAGAAAGCTTTTAAGCTTGGATTAAACATGAATCAGGCGTCCTTTTCCAGCAATTGGAAAGGTGGTGGAATAAGCTCCATTGCGTACATGGCATTTCTAAATGGAACTGTAGATTATGCTTTCGAAAAGGTTTCTTTTAATAATCTTCTGGATTTGCAATTTGGTGCTGTGAACAATAGAAATTCAGGTTTTTTTAAAAATGTTGATAAGGTCTATTTTGATTCGAAACTGGGTTATGCCATTTCAAAACACTGGAACCTTTATGTTGCTGTAAATTTTCAGACACAGTTTTACGAAGGGTATGTTATTAAAACTGTGAACAAAAATGATACATCTTTATACATTTCAAATTTTATGTCCCCAGGATATCTAACAGAATCCTTTGGTTTGGAATATAAACCTGTTACCTGGTTTTATGTAAGATTTGGAACAGGAACCATGCGTCAGACCTTTGTAACTGCCAAGAACATTGATTTGGCAGAAACTAAAAATTATGGAGTGGATCCAGGAAAAACTGTTCGTAATGAGGTTGCATTTATGATTCAGGCAGGTTTAGATAAGGACCTGACTAAAAATATCAATTTTAAGGCAAGATATATGGGATTTGCCAACTATATGATCCCTAAAAAGGTCAAAGAAAACACGAACATTACATTCTTTGATTACATAGATCACAGATTAGACTTAACACTTACTGCGAAAATCACTAAATACATTAGCACAAATGTAAATGCAACATTACTATATGATTATGATCAGGATGCAAATGTACAAATTGCCCAGTCGCTTGGTTTAGGGGTATTGATTACTTTCTGATTTGGTTATACCAATTTATTAATTTTTTGAAGGCGACAGGGTATTTCATTCTGTCGCTTATTTTTTGGATTTCTGCCTTATCTTCATTTGAAAAGGATGATAAGTCTAAGCGATTTAAAAATTCTTTACATCTTGCAAAATCATTTAGTGCATACAAGCGTAATGCTTTTTGTAAGAAAAAATATTGTAAAACCTGAAAGGCGACCTTATTATCCAGGCCTTTAAAAACCTCTGTACCAACTTTATAGCCACCTCCAACTCCCCTCTTCATTATCTCCTCCTGAATAGCCTGGAATCCATATTCCTGAGCCAACTTGTAGTAAAGAATATTTGTTTCTTCTTCAAAAAGAATTTGTTGATTTGTTGTCTTGGAAGAACCATGTAAGCGAAACGCAATCAGTAACTCATCTGTTTTCCTGATGTTTTGTAATCCATATAGACACAAATACCTCATCCATAATTCTTTGTCCATTACATAATGGAGGGATTCGTTAATTAAACCTAAGGCATCTATGCATGATTTCCGAAAAAAAGTTTCAGGTTGATCTATTCTTGCCCAACCAATAGTTTTTGCAAGCTCAGAATAAATATCAGTTCCCGATGAAATTTTTAATTGCTTACCATCTTTCACAACCTTTCCCTTGGCACAAAGCACATTTAGCTGATGGTCTTGAAAATATTCACCAACTGTTTTTAATGCACCAGGTAAATAATAATCATCACTATTTAGCCAGTTTATTACCTCACCCTTAGCCTTGGCTAAACCTTTATTAATCGCATGGCTTTGTCCATTATCTTTTTCACTTATCCAATAAGAAATATGCTTTTCGTATTTTTTGATGATCTCTATTGAATTGTCTGTACTTCCACCATCAATCACAATATATTCCAAATTCTGGTAATTCTGAGACAATACAGAATCTATGGTTTGTTCCAGGTATTGAGCCTGGTTATAAGATGGTGTTATAATAGAAAGGCGAGATAACATCTAATTCAAAAAATGGATTCAAAATAAAGCATAAAGCTATTGCATTTGTATTTATTAAACATATATCTTACCCAATTGAATTAAAGAACTTTCTTAATTAATACAAAACTTAATTGAACTACATAAAATCGTTTGATTCGCTTCGTGCGATTGCCGTTACTTTGGTAATTATATCACATTGGCTACCTCAAAATCATTTTTTAAATTTTTTACCTAATGGTGATATTGGTGTAGATGCATTTTTTGTATTAAGTGGTTTTTTAATAACCACGATTCTTCTGGACAATAGGGGTTCAGAATTAAATGACTTAAAACATAAACTTATTCTTGCTAAAAACTTCTTCGCAAGACGTTCTTTGAGAATATTCCCTATATACTTTCTACTTCTTATTATACTTTACATTTGTCAAAGCTATACTCATATTTCGCTTAAACACAGTATTTTATATCATATAACTTACACTTCAAATATTTTCTTTTTTATAAAACAGGATTGGGAAGGTAGCATGTCTCACCTATGGTCCCTGGCTGTAGAAGAACAATTTTATCTGATCTGGCCCTGGATAATCCTTTTTACACCCATCAGATACCTCAAACATGTTATCATAGGCTTTATATGCTTGGGTATTTGCTCTAATTTGGTGCTGTACTATATTTTCCCGGGAAAAGTCCTGTATTATATTCTTACACCAACTTGCTTTGATGCTTTCGGTTTGGGAGCTATTATTTCACATAACCTGAAATATGAGCCTCAAAGGTATCCTCAGATCAGAAAATATGTTGTAATCGGAATTCTTCTATCTTTTCTAAGTGTTTGTATTTTAAAGATATTAAATCCTGAAATTTATTTATTACGTCCTTTAATTTCATTTACATGTGCTTATTTAATTTTAATACTTCTTCAAGAAAAATCCCTTATAAATGATTTAATATCAAATAAGATTTTAACTTTTATAGGCAAAATAAGTTATGGCATGTATCTTTTCCACAATTTTATTCCCTGGTTTTTTGACAATTTTCTCCTGTTTATAAGTAAAAGTGCAGATATTAAAGCAATACTTATTCAATATCAAATTAATAACCATAATGGCTTAACACCTTTTATATTAAAGTATTTTATACTTATTATGATCTCATACATGTCATGGAGAATAATAGAAAAACCATTACTAAGCTTCAAAAGGTTTTTTTCTTAATTTTTATCGTTTTTAACGGTTTAGTTGTTTCCAGAAATCAAAAATTGCTTTTGCCTGATGATCATAAGCAGATCTTTTTTTCAACAGAATTACCAAATATCCAATTAGATATTGAAGTTCAAAATTGAACGCTGTTTGGTTCCATTCTTTTGTTTTAAAAAGTCGATAAAAAAAGTAATAGATTGAATAGATGAGATCTTTTATCCATAATGGCGATTTGTTTAATTTGCCTGAAATAGCATATTCGTAACAACTCAATATATACTTTGACTTCCCAAATGAACGATATAATTTATTTATGTAATTCAATGTCAAGCGGTTTTCAGATATCCAATGCTTAAATGTAAGAGAAGTATCATGCCAGATCTCATATCCGCAAAGTTTGATCTGATAACAAATTTCTGTATCATCACCAGAAAAAATAAGTCCACTTGTTCTGCCTGAAAGTAAAAATTCGGATCCCAAATTTTCTAGTTTCGTTAACACTGATTTCCTGACAGCCATTCCGGCACCATAAACACAGTTTTTAGAAACAAACCCATTTACATTCAAACCCTGGATGCCTACTGCATAAGACTGCTCTGCAATTCGAAACCAATCAGGAAATGGCACATCAGCTACTGCCTCACCACATCCTCCCAGTACACCTATCTGTTTGTTTTGGGACATAGTGAACCAAACGGAATCCAGGTAATGGCTATCAAGCCAGTTATCATCATCACAAAACAATAAGATATCGTATTTAGATTCATTAATACCTCTTTTCCTTGCAGCTGCCTGGCCTTTTTCCAATTCAGATACAATTCTTAAACTCACAGGACATCCTGTATCATGCCAGATTTTAGCCGCTGTGGCACTTGTACCATCTGTGGAAGCATTGTCAACCAGGATTATTTCCCATGAGGATCGGGTTTGCTGTCTGGAAAGATGCTCCAGGGTATTTACAAGCCTTTTGCTGCTATTAAAACAGCAAATTATGACAGAAACTCCATGCATGCCTAAATCTTCATATAGGGTACTCCCTTATATTAATACCAAACAGCAACTTTAGCCTATGGTTCACAAAGTCAATTACATGTCTGGCCCAGAGAGGGGCTCTGTTCATGTAGAACTCATCTATATAACTATTGGCCTTCCTTAGTTCCATGTTCAGAAATATTCCATTCTGTCTGCAATATTTTACAGTTTTCATTGTCCATTTTCCTCTTGTAACAGACGTTAAAAAAAGGTACGTAACAGGATAATATCCTTCATCAAGCTTGTCTGGGTCTGTAGTTGGGTATACTGAATAAAACTCATGAGGCATCTCTTTGGCCCTTAAGCTCCCGTTCCGCTCAACATCCCATACAGATTCATTGTGCCCTAGTATGCTTAACATAAATTCCCGTGACCAAATGGTAGCCTGGGTACAAACAACATATTGCTCTTTCTCCTTATCTATTCTACCTAATGGAAATTCTGCCAACTTAATTAATTCAGAAGTAATAGTCGGATATAATCTAACGTTTACAAGATCCTTTTTTTCACACAATAAAAGGATCTCTGTTATCCATTTAGTATCTACTGGTTTGTTTATAAAGTAGTCTTCCTGTAGAAATAAAACATACTTTTCTTCAAGTTGTTGAAGTGCATATATTAACCTATCTGACCAGTTCTTCCCTAAACCTGGCAATATAGTTTTACAGGGGAAATTTTTTACTTCTTTATTTTCTGAAATCAAATAGACCTCAAAAGGGCATTCTGGCCAAAATCGCTGAAAAAGTGTAAAAAATGGGTCCCAAACATCAGAGAATGCATCGCATGACATTATGACTATCGCCATTTTCCGTTTGAGATCATGCATATCTATTTCCTTCTAAAATGATATAATCCCACACATTCATTTTCAGAAGGTTTTATGCTTAATGTATTGCCCACTATATAAAGCCGTTCCAAACATTCCATATCAGGAAACATTGCCATGAGATAAGCTTCTTCAAAAATCCTGTGTGAATTAAAACGAAGTTGCATCACAGAAGATACAGGAACAGAAATATATAAGTTACCACCTGCCGACAATACTCGTTGCAATTCCAATGCAGCCTTTTCACTTCCATTTACATCTAAAATATCGCCGTAACGGCCTAAACCTATATGTTCAATTACACACAAACTGGACAATGAATAGATGCTGCCTGTTATAAATGGAAGTGCTAAAATGTCACCCTTCACAAAAGATAGGGAAGAAATTGTCAAGGACAGAGGGCGGATGTCAATCATAGTAGTATCTACTACTTTTGAAAGAAACGAGACGTATTTATGATGAGAACCAACATCATAATGCTTTACCGGATTACTTTGAATGACCTTCTCAAATGCCCAGCAATCCTGATAAAAATAAATTGGATCAAGTTCAGTTTCCTCAGTTTTATCGTACAATGCAGGGGCAAGCTTTATCAAAGCTTTTTTCTTAGGGATTCCGGCAAGCAAAATATACTGATCAAAATCAGCCCAAAAACTACTCCATCTTTTCCAGTTTATATGGCATTGATTTATACTGTTTTTAATAATACCTCTGTGATAATAATATTTGAGAGTTTCTATAATGTATGAAATCCGCATATTATTTTTTCAAAGACCATTCAGCATTAACTAACATTTTACCATGCGAATAGCCTGGCATTTCCTTGTAATTTCCAAAACTACCCTTTTCAACTTTCAATTCAACAGCATTATCAAGGGCATCTAAAAAAATATTATCCAAAAGTATTGAATATGATAGATTATAAGTTCCCTCTACAAGTGGGAAATCATATATTGTAAAGATAACTGTATTGCTATTTGTATAGTCAGCTAGTAATTGATGTGTTAGCCGGTTATGGTGTTGAATCAAATTCACATCTCCGGTTGTAGAAATGTCTACCCCAAAATAAAGCATTCCAGGAAGAGGTATCCTCTCATTAACTTCATAATTAAAATGAATCTTAAAACTCTGTCCAGATTTCACCTGATAAATTTCAACATCGCTCATATCAAAAAGTTTGATAGAAACCATGGAAATTTTCTTGTTCCCCTTCCGGTCACTTCTTTCAGACAGTTTTTGGGAAGACATCAATTTGTTGTTATCCAGATATTTATTTACTGCTACTCCAGTCTCCCCAAAATAAGATATTTTTCCACCATCCAACAGTACAACCTTGTTGCATAGCATTTCTATAGCTCCCATGTTATGGCTCACAAAAAGTATAGTCCTTCCTTTTTGGTCACTTACCTCTTTCATTTTTCCTATACACTTACGCTGAAACTCAAAGTCTCCAACAGCCAGCACTTCATCTACTACAAGAATTTCGGGTTCTAAATGCGCTGCAACAGAGAATGCCAGTTTTAAATACATACCTGAAGAATATCGCTTGACAGGAGTATCAAAAAAGCTTTGTATTCCGGCAAACTCAACTATTTCATCTATTCGGGCAGTTATTTCATAGGAGCGCATCCCCAGGATGGCACCATTTAAGTAAACATTCTCCCTCCCTGTAAGGTCTTGATGAAAGCCAGTGCCTACTTCTAACAAGCTTGCAATGCGTCCGTTAACCTTTATCTGTCCTTTTGTAGGAGTAGTAATCCTTGATAATATTTTCAATAGAGTAGACTTTCCTGCTCCATTTCTGCCTATTATTCCTATTGCATTACCTTCAAAAATATCTAAATCAATATCTTTCAGAGCCCAATGTGTACCTGCTTTTGTATCTAAATGTTTCATGTCAGGTTTAACCTCCTGAAATTTCGAAAACCATTTATTTAAATCTCCATACAAAGTACCTGTACTGATTTGCCCTAAGTTATACTTTTTAGATACCCCTTCTATTTTGATGATTGGTTGCAAGCGCTGTATTAATTATAAAGATATGTTTCTAATCTTTTTTGCAGTTTTGGCACATTTACAATAATATCATTATCCCTGAAATTCCGTGAATCGCCTACACCATCACAGGGAAGGTAAAGATAATTCACTCCTCTGGTTTTTATTAGGTTATAATAACAAAGATCCTGATGATTTTGCTCTATCAGGTCAATAATCATTCCTCTTGGAGGAATAAACAAGCCATTAACGAAACTGGAGCCATGCACACCACAAACATTTGCGGTGCGTGAAAAAAGCAAGAATTGTTCCTTAAGACTAATATCATCAGTGATAACCACTTCAAAATTATAATCTTTTACCAATGCTAACACTTCTTTCTCGTTCACACACTTACGCTTTGTAGACCTTGCCCGAGAAGTATAGATGTTTATTTCTGGAGACGCATCTACTATACCGAATTCTTTAGTCAAAAAAGCATGTAAATTACTAACTACACCAGGGTGGTGAATTCCAAAATGATTTGATAGTTGCCCAATTATATATAGCCTTGAAGCTTTAACAATTTCGTTTTCCTTACAATAAAATATACCTGCACAATCTATCACTTCTAAGGATTGTTTATGAAAAGGTTTAAGGCTTTCATTCATTATCAATACCTTATCTTTAATAAAATCCTTGGCCAAAACTAATTTCGGATAACATTCTGTAAACCAATGATAATAATTGTCATACCAGGCATGGTGAAAAAGCACACAAGGTTCCTCCAGCTTTTTTACTTTGCCAGATAATATTTTTTTAAAAAAGGAATAAGGTTTAGCAGATTTTCCAATTAGGCAATAAATGGATTCAGGTAATAATTTACCATTTTTGAATGCTAACCCAAATGGTGAAACAAAAGTATTTGTATGTTCATATAAATAAACAGCAGGATGATCTATAGATTTAGAATCAATATGTAAAAGTTTATCCAAGCTATCCGATATATAATTTATTGGATATTGAGGTAGCTCCACTGTTTTTTCCAATATAAGATATTGCATCCAACCTTGATTAAAGAATATTTTTTCTTAATACTTTAATTCTCTGCTTTGATAAACAAAATGATATGTACATAATTGCCATTAAATAATAAACATTGTTAATACTATTAAAGGTGCGTTGTGATAGGTAAATGTTATAAAGAGTAATTGCAAGGGTAAAAGTATTTCAATGAATTTTAAAAAATAATTTACTTCCCTTTTGCACCTACAAATATAATTTATCTCTTATCTATTTAATTACAGGCACAATTTATTTTTACCTTTAATCTATTACCTATATCTTGTATCTTAAAGTTTCTGATTTTCTAACAATTTCTTTCTGATTTTTTGAATTCCCTAGATATAATATCTAAAAGGTTGATTTTTTCAATCTTGGTAAGTATTCACCTTGCAAGATATTTACCTTTTATACTACACGCTCAAATTGCCAATGGTTTTGAAGATGGCTTCATATTTCTAAGTCAGGCATGGAATCATGGCTTATCAAGTCTAATTATTCCATATCAAAAATATTTTCATACTGTACAACGTTTGGTAGCGTTTTTCGGAACCTTTTTACCTATAGATATTATACCTTATATTTTTTCTTAATACTTTAATTCTCTGCTTTGATAAA
>JANYCH010000335.1 GCA_025360395.1 Cytophagales bacterium
AATGCTTCCGAATTTGATTTAAGTTCTTACCCTTCTGGCATTTATCATGTTAAAGTTTCTGGCAATGGCCATTATTCTATTAACAAACTTGTAATTCAGAAATAACAATTGTGTCTAACCTTTCATTTATTAAATCAGTAATAATAAATGGAAGGTTTTTTAAAATCAAAATAGAATAATATAACCTATATTATGGGTATCAAATTTACTGTTTGTCTAAGTTACGCGTTGTTGATGTGCCTATTTTCCGGCAATTTGTATTCACAGCCTGGTAAAGATGGAAACAAATCAATAAGCACAGTAGGAACTGCAATTAATGAATACACTTTTTTAGTGGCGGATGCAGCTGCTGGCAGTAGTTCTTTAATTGTCAATAATAGCAATTTAAATGTCAACAGCACCTTTGGGGCTTCTCTCAATACAGGAGACTTGGTAATGGTTATCCAGATGCAAGGGGCCAGCATTAACTCCTCACAATCAAATCTTTGGGGAAGCGTTACAAATTACAACGGGGCAGGCTTATATGAGCTTGCAGAAGTACTTTCTGTCTCAGGTAATACTATCAATACAAAAACCCCTTTATTGAATACATATAAATCTTCGGGACACGTGCAGGTTATAAGGGTCCCCAGATATTTGACATTGAATGTAACTTCTGCTGGAACGGTCACTTCTCCTGCATGGAATGGAAATACGGGAGGGATTGTTTCAATAGAATGTTCCGGAGATGTTACCATTGACGGTAAAATTGATGTTTCAACAAAAGGTTTTCGGGGAGGAAATACGTATGGCAAAAATTCTAATGACTTTGCGGACTACGCATCCACGGACGATCAATATGGAGGAGAAAAAGGTGAAGGAATTGCAGGATATAAAAATGATTATGATGCGTTTGGTGGAAGTTTTGGAAGAGGGGCTCCTGCCAATGGTGGAGGTGGCGGAAATGGACAAAATGCTCCAGGGGGTGGAGGAGCAAACGCAGGTTTAGCCCCATATACAGGGTCTGGAATCCCTGACATTACTACAAATCCTTCCTGGATACAGGCATGGAACCTTGAAGGTGCCGGATTTGCAAATTCTACCAGTTCAGGTGGTGGCAGGGGTGGATATTCCTTTAGTCAACAAGATGGAAATGCCCTGACCGACGGCCCGGGTGATTATAATGCATGGAAAGGGAATAAGCGGCAAGATCTTGGCGGAAGGGGTGGACATCCGTTAGATTATTCCACAGGAAGAATATTTGTAGGTGGCGGTGGTGGTGCGGGTGATGCCAACCAAAATGAAGGAGGTCGCGGAGGCGCTGGAGGAGGATTAGTCTTTATTCAATCTTGTGGGAAAGTTCAAGGATCTTCTTCCGGTAGTATTTCAGCAAATGGAGAAGCTGCTCCAGACATCACTGCAGTAACTGTTGGTGACGGGGTTGGCGGCGGCGGCGGTGGCGGGTCCATCTTTTTAAATGCTACTGGAGGGGTTAATGGAATATCCTTAACAGCTGACGGAGGAAAAGGAGCAACTCATTTTATAAACAGTGGTGGTAATGCATATGGTGCTGGTGCTGGTGGTGGTGGCGGATATATAGTCATTTCAAGTGGAAGCGTAACCAGATCGGCAAAAGGCGGTAAGAACGGAATTACCACTGCACCTCCTTTGTCTGAGTTTCCTCCAAATGGCGCCACTATGGGCGGCAACGGAATTGACAATGCAACTTTTCCAAATCCTATTCTAATAGCTAAAGACACAACAATCTGTAAAGGTAAATCAGTTACTTTAAAAGCCTCTTTTCAAAACCCTGCTATTACCACTTCTTTCTTAACATGGTATAAATCAAATTCAAGGACAACAAGTATTGCAACAGGGCCCACTTTTACAACTGGAACCTTAAATAAGGATACAATTTTCTACGTTGGAATAGGTTCAAACGCTTGTAGTGGCCCTTTAGTAGCTATGAAAGTTTTTGTCAGTGGTGGTTCCTTAGCAAGCGGAACGAAATTTGCGATAAAAGATACGAGTGTTTGCTCAGGGACTACAATAGGAATTGGTAAACCAGCTGTACCCTCCTATTCCTACAAATGGTCCCCATCGGCTTTACTTGACGATGCGACTAAATCTAACCCCCAGTTTTCAGCAGTTAATAATACGAATGGTAATATTAAAACTAAGGTTTATGTAGATGTCAAAGATCTTAGTGGATCCACCTGTGCAGGCTCATATAAAGATAGTATATCCATTACTATCAACTCTTTGCCGGTTATAAAAGCCAATGCTTCTAAAAAAGACATCTGTGAAGGGGAAGCAGTTACTTTAACTGGCAGTGGAGGAGTTAATTATACCTGGGACAATGGAGTTAACGACAATGTGAGCTTTAAACCTTCAGCTACTAAACTTTATACTGTAACAGGAAAAGATGCTTCTGGCTGTACTGCTTCTGATACGGTAACGGTCAAAATCCGTCAAAATCCTTTAGCACCAGTTGTAAATACTCCTATAATATATAAATTAAATGACGTAGCTACACAATTGACTGCTACTGGCACTAATCTACAATGGTATAGTTCGCCAAATATAGTGTTGCCATTTTCAACAG
>JANYCH010000366.1 GCA_025360395.1 Cytophagales bacterium
TTCCGGTAGGAAGGGATAATATAACTGTCAGAGGCAGAACGAAACTTTCGTACTGGGCTGATAATATTAAATAAACAAACAGCAGGCAAATCATAAAGATGTAAATGGCCTGGTCCCCTGAAAGGATTTCTTCCCTGGTCATTCCGGACCAGTCATAAGTATAACCTTTCGGTAATTTCTCTGAAGCTGTTCGTTTGATAGCATTTATGACATCACCACTGCTATAGCCAGGACTAGCTTCACCGTTCACCATGGCAGAAGTAAACATGTTATATCTCGTTAATTGTTCAGGTCCATAAACCCTTTCAAGCCTGGCAAAAGAAGAAAATGCTACCATCTCCCCTCTAGAATTTTTTACGTATAATTTCACAACATCTTCTGGTCGAGCACGGTAATCAGGTGATGCTTGAACCATCACTTTATACATTTGTCCAAATCTTATAAAATTTGAAGCATAAAAGCTTCCAATCAAAGTCTGTAAAGTATTCATCGCATTTTCAATGGTCACGCCTTTCTGGGCTGCAATATCCTGATCTATGTTTATGAGGTATTGTGGGAAACTGGCATCAAATGATGTAAAAGCATTTCCAATTTCGGGAGTAGCTTCAAGGGCTTTGATAAATTCGTTCGTGACTTTTTGAGTATGTTGTAAGTCTCCCGAGCCTGTTTTGTCCTGTAACCTTAATTCAAACCCGCTGGCATTTCCAAATCCCGGTACGGTTGGAGGTGGAAAAAATTCAACCTGCGCATCTGTAACATCAGAGGTCTGTTCTTTCAGCATTTCGATGACCTCATTTACGGTTTGTTCTCGATCATCCCAAGGTTTAAGGTTTATCATTCCCATACCATAAGACGCTCCTGCAGACTCAGTTATCAAACTATATCCAGCCAAAGTTGAGATTGATTCTATCACTTCTAAATTCTTCATGATCTTTTGAATTTTATCTAAAACTGCTTCAGTTCTCTCTACGGTTGCCCCCGGAGGTGCGGTTACATTTACGTATATAACACCTTGGTCTTCAGTTGGGATAAACCCAGTAGGAAGTATTTTACTTATTCCCCAGGTCCCCAGTAAAAAAACAACAAGACATATTATGGTTATGACTCTTCTGGCGGCATATTTGTCTAACAAAAACCTGTATTTATCTGCAAGCCTGTCATAATAGAAATTGAACCTGTCAAAGAACCTTTGCAGGATGGAAGTTTTAGCTGTTTGGTGATGGGTATTTTTCAATAACATGGCGCATAAGGCCGGAGTAAGGGTCAAGGCATTTATTCCTGAAATAATGATGGCAATTGCAAGTGTTAATGAAAATTGCCGGTAAAATATTCCAACAGGGCCTGTCATAAAAGTAACTGGGACGAATACGGCAGTCATTACAAGCGTGATCGCGATAATGGCGCCACTGATTTCCTGCATTGCTTCAATAGTAGCCTGCCTGGCAGTCATATGCCTTTCTGCCATTTTAGTGTGAACTGCTTCAACTACTACTATAGCATCGTCTACTACGATACCAATGGCAAGCACCAAGGCAAACAGAGTCAGCAGATTAATTGAAAATCCAAAAAGCTGCATAAAGAAGAAGGTACCAATAAGCGAAACCGGTACTGCAAGCGCGGGAATTAGCGTAGACCTCCAGTCCTGAAGAAAAAGGAACACGACAAATGAAACTAACAGGAAAGCTTCAAAAAGTGTAGTAACTACCTCGTGTACAGAGGCATCCAGGAAGCGGGAAACGTCATAAGCGATGTTAAAGGACATATTTGGCGGAAAGGATGTTTCCTTCATTTCAGCCATTTTCTTTTTGACGTTGTCAATAACTTCCCTAGCATTTGATCCTGGCCTTTGTTTGATCATGATGGAGGCAGAGGGGCGTCCATCTGTTTTGGAAACCATTCCGTAACTCAGGGATCCAAATTCAACATCCGCCACATCTTTTAATTTCAGGATACTTCCATCAGCGGCGGCCCTTATCACTATATTTTTGTATTGCGATGGTTCAAAAAATTTACCGGAATAACGGAGTACATATTGAAGCATTTGTGGAGACTTGTCTGAACTTTCTCCTGATTTACCCGGTGCTGCCTCCACATTCTGATCCCTGATAGCCTTTATTATATCATCAGTTGAAACCTCATATCCTGCCATCCTATCCGGCTTTAGCCAGATACGCATGGAATAATCCTGAGCTCCCATAATCTCAGCAAAACCTATTCCTTCTATGCGTTTTAATTCAGCAAGTATGTTAATGTCTGTAAAGTTGTATACAAACTTTTCATCCATGGTACTGTCCGTACTGATAATATTTAAGTACAGAAGCATGCTGTTCACTTCTTTTTCCGTAACTACACCAGCC
>JANYCH010000080.1 GCA_025360395.1 Cytophagales bacterium
GGTTTGGTTTCCGGAAAGCTGGTATTCATAAACTGCTTTCCTGTAAATTATTTTGACATGCTTATTTGAAGGTTCGTCATTAGACGCTTCAACTGGCTGGATTTGTGAATTAAATGATTCTTTTTTAATTAGTTCGCGGTCAAATCCTAAAGATTTTATCGCATTCTCCGCCATATCCATATAATCTTTGGGTCCGCAAAGAAAAAAAGATTTGTCTATATCAAGGCTTAATTCCGAAATGAGGTTTTGTAGTAATTGCTGATCTGCCCTTCCTTTAAATCCCTGCCAGTTTTCTGAGGGATTACTTAATAAATGGATCACATTTAATCTTTCAGGAAACTCAAATTCCAGAGAGTTTATTTGCTTGCTATAAATAATATGATCTTCATCCCGGCTTGAAAATATTAAATTAACTATAGACTTAGATTCTTTTAGGAGGATACTTTTTAACATCGCAAACAAAGGTGTGATCCCACTTCCTGCCGCTAATAAAAAGTACTGCCTTACATTAGAAGGATGAAGTTCCGGTGCAAACATTCCTGATGGATAATGTGCATCTATTAAATCTCCAGGGTTAAGGTGTTCAATAAGATAAGAGGAAATATTACCTCCCTTTACTTTTTTAATTGTAATAGAGGGGTATTTATCTTTTACAGCAACTGTACTTAAACTATAGCTCCTCTTGTATTCCTTGCCCCCAATATTAACAACCAAAGTGATAAACTGACCAGGCTTATAAAATAATGTATTTCCGGCAACATTCTCCAAAACAAAAGAACAAGCATCGGGAGTCTCCCAAAACTTATCTTTTATTTTAAATTTTAAAGTGTCCATTTCTTTTTTTTTCTAAATTCAAAGTTAATTTAGCATATCTATTTATTGGTAATTAGTTTTACTCTTTCACTAATAAATCCAATATTTACTCAATATTCTGACTTTGGACAAAAACGTTTCACATACCGATTCAGGCAAAAACACCCAATTTGTCAAGGATTTCATGCCTTTACTGAAATCGTTGTACAATTTTGCCTACCGCCTTACTTTAGACGAAGACGACGCCAACGACCTTGTACAGGACACGTACATGAAGGCTTTTCGTTTTTACGATACTTTCGAACAGGGAACAAATTCCAAGGCGTGGTTGTTCAGGATCTTGAAAAACAGTTTCATCAACGAATACAGGCGTAAAGCTAAGCAACCCGGTAAGGTTGATTATCAAACGGTAGAAGCCTATTATAATTCGGATGATGTAGACGAGTTGATCACTCCCGACCTGCGTGTAGAATCTGTGCAGGACATGATCGGGGATGAGATATCTCGCGCACTGAATTCAATAGATGCTGACTTCAGGCTGGCTATAATTTTGTGTGACATTGAAGGTTTTACTTACGAAGAAATGGCCAAAATACTGGACATTCCTATTGGTACTGTAAGGTCAAGATTACACAGGGCAAGACAAATGCTCAAGGAAAAATTAGCCAACTATGCACAAGGCCTTGGATACAATGTAGGTAACTGAAAAAGAAAGATTCGTAAAATTAATAAAAAGAAAGGCGTATGTTTAATTTTATCTCAAAGTGGTTCCAGACAGGCACCGACTCCACAAAATCAATTGAAGACAAAAAAAAGTTTCAGGAGGCAGTATACCTGATGTTGGATGGTGAAGCAAGCCTGGAACAGCAAAAGTTTGTGATGGAGAAAATCAAATGCTGCCAATATTCCAATAGCAAATATGAACTGGAAAAGTGTCTCAGAGATAAATTAAAAGCCCTTTATTGTTCAAAAGAAGCCCCAAATAACATGGAACAGGCAATATTACAAAAAATTACAGCAGGACAAGTTAACCTTTAACTATACCTTTGATTAAAATTTACTAATCATTCATGCCTGGCAAGCTTATTATTTTTTCAGCTCCGTCTGGTTCAGGCAAGACGACCATTGTCCGTCATTTACTAAAAACGGTTCCTCATTTGGGATTTTCTATATCAGCCACAACACGAAAACCACGAGGTGATCAGGAAGTTAATGGGAAAGACTATTATTTTTTAAATAAGGAAGATTTTGAAAAACACATAGACCAGGGGCATTTTGCCGAATGGGAAGAGGTCTATGATGGAACCTATTACGGTACCTTGAAAACAGAGATTGAGCGTCTGTGGGACATCGGACTAGACGTTATTTTTGATGTGGATGTAATTGGCGGCCTCAACTTAAAAAAAGAATATGGTGATAAAGCCATTGCCATTTATGTCGATACGCCTGATTTTGACAAACTGGAGCAACGTTTAAGGATGCGTGCTACTGAAACTGAAGAAAAAATCCAGCAGAGACTTTTAAAAGCCCGTTCTGAGCAACAATTCAAGCACAAATTTGATGAGGTTCTTTTAAATGAACATTTAGAAGAAACACTTATAAGAGCTGAGGAATTAGTGAGAAAATTTGCTTGTTGAATGAGCCAGGTAAAAAATAACAAGTAACTCAATGATAATCTGAGTTTCATCGAATAAGATAAGATGATTTACAGCAATACTACATTTTAAAATCAAATAACAACTTCAGGATTTTCTATCATATACCAAATCAGGTTTTGCTTGCGTTAATAGAATAAACTACATGCGCAATCTAATTTTTTCAACTTTAGTACTTTTTCTTTTTTCATGCGCTAAAAAGCAGCAGCAGAATGCTCCTCAGCCAGAAATAAAATTACCGGAACCTCAGAAACCACAGGGCAAAATACATCTATTACTTGGCGCAGTTTATAAGATAGACGGAGAGTATCAGGATTTCGAAATGTATCCTGATACTATAATCAAACCTGAATTTCATAGGTATGTAACTGATAATGGGGATTCTATTATGCTTTCAGAATTCAATTACTTTATACATGACATGGTTTTATTTAAAACTGATGGAGATTCAGTTTGCTTAAAAGATTCAGTCTTTATTGTTAAAAATAAATCCATTAAAAGGGAAGACATTTTCTATTTGACTTCTATTCCGGAGGGAGATTATATAAGAACTACATTTTACTTAGGTGCTTTAAACAATCAGCCTCAGTTAGCGATCTTAAAAGCCAGGGCTATAGATTTTTTTAAAAATGACAGCCAATATGACTATTTCGAATTCAAAGGATTGTATAAAAACAGGGACACTGCCCTCACCTATCCTGATCAACCTTCCAGATATTGGAAAAAATTAATTTGGTCAATTTCAACTATGTCAAACGATAAAAATCCAATGAGTCAAAAAATAAATTGCCCATTGTTTACACCCATTAGTGTTAAGAATGAAGCTGTCGCCCCTTATTTACATATAAGAGTAAATATGAGGGCGATGTTTGGCTATGCTGATCAAAATCTTTCTTTAATTGACATTAAATCAAACCCAATTTCTCAATCTCCTGATCAAAACCCATATTTAATTAACAATGTTTTTTCATTTGATAATAAAGGGGCTAACAGGATGTTTGTGAATGACCATATTCATCCCAATTAGTTATTGATTTATACTTTGACTATAAACCAAGATCTCAGTGCAATTTTAGATATCACCTTTTTCTTAATTATAGACCTTATTGTGCCATATGATTTATAATAATCATAAAGCAAAAAACCCTGTAAGTTATTCACTTACAGGGTTTTTATTTGTCTTTGGCGGTATGGACGGGACTCGAACCCGCGACCTCCTGCGTGACAGGCAGGCATTCTAACCAACTGAACTACCACACCGTTTCCTTCGTCTTTCGTTGAAGGAGTGCAAAAGTATGAGGTCAATCCTAACTTTCCTAATTTAACCTACAATAATTTTAATAAAAGATCAAAGATCTGGTTGGTTCAGTTTTCGTGTTAATTTTGCTCCCTCAATATTTAGCGCAACACCTTAACTAGCCTATGAGTACTTACCTGGATTTTGAAAAACCTATTGCTGAACTTGAAACTAAATTAGCGGACATGAAGCAACTGGCGGAAGAAAACAACGTAAATGTGGACGTCGCAGTAAAAACTTTGGAAGATAAGATCAAGAAACTTAAAAAAGATACTTACGGAAACTTAACCCGCTGGCAAAGGGTCCAGTTGTCAAGACATGCGGACAGGCCATACACCCTTGACTACATCTTTGCTATCTCTGATAAATTCATTGAATTATTTGGTGACAGGATGGTAAAGGATGACAAAGCTATGGTTGGTGGTTTTGGAGAGATTGAAGGTGAAACAGTGATGTTTATCGGTCAGCAAAAAGGCAGGAATACCAAACAACGCCAAATGAGAAACTTTGGTATGGCCAATCCAGAAGGTTACAGAAAAGCTTTACGCCTAATGAAAATGGCGGAAAAGTTTAATAAACCCATTGTTACTTTTATAGATACCCCAGGTGCATTTCCAGGGATGGAAGCTGAAGAACGTGGCCAGGGAGAAGCAATCGCAAGAAATTTAAAAGAAATGTTCATGCTTAAAGTACCTGTCATCTGTATTATTATCGGTGAAGGTGCTTCTGGTGGAGCATTGGGTATTGGAATTGGGGACAAAGTCCTTATGCTTGAAAATACCTGGTATTCTGTTATCTCTCCGGAATCATGTTCCTCGATTTTATGGAGAAGCTGGGATTACAAAGAACAAGCTGCTGAAGCTTTAAAACTAACCGCCAACGATATGCTTTCTGCAGGATTGATTGATGGTATAATCAAAGAACCTCTTGGAGGTGCCCATACAGATCCGGAATTGATGTCCAAAACCATAAAAAAAACCATTTTGGACACCATAAAGGATCTCAGATTGATGAACAATGATGAGAGATATTTATCAAGGATCGATAAATTTTCTAAAATGGGAGTTTACAAAGAACTTCAAGTGAAGGTAAAAGCTTAATGATGCGCCTCCATCTCCTGGAAACTGGCCTTTTTAAGCTTGATGGTGGAGCAATGTTTGGTGTTGTACCACAGTCTTTATGGAAAAATCTAAACTCACCAGACGATAACAACATGTGTACTTGGGCTATGAGGTCCATGCTTGTAGAAGATAAAGACCAATTAACACTCATAGACACTGGAATAGGCGGTAAACAGGATCCTAAATTTTTTAATCATTATTACCTTCACGGTCACCACTCACTTGAAGGTTCTATAAAAAATTTAGGGTTCTCCCCTTCTGATGTAACAAGCGTTTTTCTTACACATTTGCATTTTGATCATGCTGGAGGGGCAATAAAAAAGTCTGGTGAAAAATTATTACCAACCTTTGAAAATGCCGATTATTGGTCCAATTCTTGTCACTGGAACTGGGCGACGGAACCCAATGCAAGGGAAAAGGCCAGTTTTTTAAAAGAAAATATTCTACCAATTAAACAAAGCGGTCAACTTAAATTTGCTGATAAAGAAACATTTACTGTATTTGAATATATTGTAGTAGATGGGCATACTGAAAAAATGATGCTGCCTAAAATCACTTTAGATAATAAAACGTTTGTTTTTGTTTCTGATCTGATCCCATCTCTCGGACACATACCACTGGCATATATCATGTCTTATGATGTTCGTCCACTTGTTACCATGATTGAAAAAAGGGCATTTTTAGAACAGGCTGCAATAGAAAGCTGGATCCTGATTTTTCAACACGATCCAACTGTTGAGTGTTGCACAGTAAAATTTTCAGAAAAAGGGATTGTAGTAAATGAGGTGTTTAAATTTTCGGAAATTTAATATATAAAAAAAGCCCTGACAAAAATCAAGGCCTTTTCATTTCAATAAGGTGTATGAATTATTCGGTTTTATGAACTTACATACTAATACTTTAAAAAAGGTAACTATACCAACCCTTTTAATTTTTGATTTAATTTATCAAGGTACTTCTGTTCATTTGCATCAATTCCAAATTCAGAACTGGCAATACGTGATGTAATCCTTTTTATCAGGTCCACAATTTTTAAGTTGAAAGTTGATTTGTGTGTATCAACATAATCAATAAAAGAATTAAAAGCAGATACAGGATCACCAAAATTGTCTTCTAAATAGTCGAATTCCATTTCAGTATAAAATGCATTGTCAGTACCAAACTCATCTGTGCTGCCTTCAAAAGGCAATAATTCTTCCCTTACTATTTCCTTCAAGGTGTTATATTCCTCATTTCCAACCCTCCCATCTGCTTTTGCTATCGCATACATGAGCTTTCCCAGCTCTGAATAAAAATCTGTATAATTCATTTAAATCAATTTACCGGCAAATAAGTACTTTTATTTTACTAAATGCCACTTTACCATTTAGAAACTATTTAAACTGATTGAAAATACATTAGCAATGTTATTTTCATAATAAGTAAGATTTTCTCTTAAATATTTGTACTTAATATTTCTTAAATCAAAGGTGGTAGCACATAAATTCAAGCTTTCATATTAAAAAATTAAAATAAATTCATTAACCAATTGTATCCAGATTACGTAGAAAGTACTTATACATAAACAATTACGGCCATGAAAACGATATGCAAAGTTTTAGGTCTTGTCTTCTTCCTCTCTTTCTCATTTAGTTGC
Organism: Cytophagales bacterium; assembly: GCA_025360395.1. GTDB lineage: Bacteria > Bacteroidota > Bacteroidia > Cytophagales > UBA9547 > UBA9547. Next base: position 6,523 of record JANYCH010000080.1, read on the forward strand.
AAAACCGCCGATTACAAGGCACAACCCTGGATGCCTCATAAAACCAAAGGTAAATTGCAACATCACGGACAATCAAAAAAAGCCTCCGTCACCACCCGTGAATACAATAATTTCTAGTAAACTTTCCTATCAACATTTCAAGGGTTAGATTTGAATAAATTTAATCCTTGAAAATCTATCCAAACATCCTGGCAGGAGTTGTTGACTGCCTAAAGGTTATATTATTACAAAATAAATATACAGCTGATGTTTTAGAACAAGCCTTTCGGAACAACAAAAAATGGGGATCCCGTGACAGACGGTTTATAGGCGAAGCAGTTTTTGAAATAGTCAGATGGCAAAGATTATTTGCTCATGTAACAGGAGCCAATAATGCAGAACCTTCCTACTGTGAAAAGTTACTTGCTGCTTACCTCTTAAAAAATGGAATTGCCTTGCCTGAGGCCTATTCAGGTTTATTCAATATTGAAATTGTAAAAGAAGTTTTTTCATCGGAATCAATTCCTTTTGATGTCAGAGAATCAATTCCTGAATGGCTTAACGAATGGGGAAGAAGAGAACTTCCCAATAATTGGGAACAAGAAATAAAATCCTTAAATGAACCGGCTCAAGTGTTTCTTCGTGTCAATTCATTAAAAATCACAACGCCAGAACTACTGGAAAAGTTAAAAATATCAGGTATAGAAACAAGTATTCATTCTTTATATCCGGAATGCCTGGTGATGAAAAAAAGACAGGTCCTAATTTCTATCAGGGAATATTTAGATGGTTTATTTGAAATTCAGGATGCCGGTTCTCAGGCAATAGCACCTTTTTTAAAAGTTGCTCCTGAAATGAATGTAATAGATGCCTGCGCCGGTGCCGGAGGCAAAACTCTTCATATTGCTTCTTTACTTCAAAATTCAGGAAAAATTGTTTCAATGGATGTTGATGAAAGAAAGCTTAAAATATTAAAGGAAAGAGCCTTAAGGGCGGGCGCCAAAAATATTGAAACAAGAAAAATACAACCTGAAAATATTGAACAATTAAAAAATACTGCAGACAGGTTACTTCTGGATGTACCTTGTTCTGGCATTGGAGTGCTGAAAAGAAATCCTGACGCAAAATGGAAATTATCAAAAGAAGAAGTAGAGAAGACAATTTCCCTTCAGTCAAAAATCATTTCAGAATACTCATCCATGCTGAAGCCGGGAGGAATAATGGTTTATGCAACCTGCAGTATTTTGCCATCAGAAAACGAGAAACAAATTGAATCGTTTTTAAAAACTCATAGCCAATGTTTTATCCTTGAAGAAGAAAAAAATGTATGGCCATCAGAAGGTGCTGATGGTTTTTATATAGCCAGATTGAAAAAAATTAAATAAAACAGGCACTTTTCAAGTCAATCTGCGTTTATAATATCAAAGATTAACAGAAACATCATTTTGGCTTGCGTGGATATAGTTGTTTCTCTATATTCGTAGCCTTTTAACTGATCGCAGGGTATGACGAAGGCTTTCCAAATTAACACTCAACTGGTTACTCTAAGCCGGTTGGATCAAACAGATTTTAATAATTTAGGATTCGGTAAAGTTTTCTCTGATCACATGTTTGTTTGTGATTACAAAAACGGAGCCTGGGAAACACCTCAAATCATTCCATTTCAAAATCTTAGCATCAGTCCGGCTACCAATTTTATACATTACGGACAATCAATTTTTGAGGGGTTGAAAGCATTTTTATCTGACGATGGCAAAGTCAGGATATTCAGGCCAGAGGCAAATGCCAAAAGGATGAATATTTCAGCAAAAAGATTGTGCATGCCTGAGATCCCGGAAGAAATATTTCTTGGAGGATTAAATGAATTGCTTAAACTGGATAAGAAATGGATTCCAACTTCGGATGGTAGCTCAATGTACATCAGACCTTTCATGTTTTCTCTGGATGCCGAAATAAGAGTAAGGCCTTCAGATACATACAGGTTTATGATTATACTTTCGCCTTCAGGAAAATATTATTCTTCTCCTGTTAAGGTTTTAGTGGAAAGACAATATGTAAGAGCTGCCAGAGGCGGACTTGGTTCTGCTAAAACTTCTGCGAACTATGCTGCTTCTCTTTATCCCGCAAAACTTGCACAGCAAAAGGGATTTGATCAGTTAATCTGGACAGATGCTTCTGAGCATCAATATATTGAAGAGGCTGGGACTATGAACTTTATGTTCGTTATAAATGACACCTTGATCACACCTGCCCTATCGGACTCTATTCTTGCAGGTATAACACGCGATTCTATTATTACCCTTGCCAAGGAGTGGGAAATGAAGGTTGAAGAGAGAAATGTTAGTATTGATGAAGTTTTAAAAGCTTCAGAAAACGGAACTTTGAAAGAAGCATTTGGCGCCGGAACCGCTGCAGTCGTTTCTCCTATCATCGTCATTCATGACAAAGGAAAGGATTATGCCTTACCCGCGGTAGAAGGAAGGGTATTTTCTGCCAGAGTGGCAAAAGAACTTTCAGAAATCAAAGCCGGAACAAAAGCTGATACCCATAACTGGGTAACTATACTTTAACATACCCATGTCCGGATGTGGATACGTTTGTCCGAAATGCAACGACACAGGTTTCGATGAAAATATGTTCGCCTGCGACTGGTGCCTGGTAGAGGACAAAATCTCACAAGTATTTGAATCCAATATAGTTACTGACGAAGACTGGCAGAAATCCGTTCACGAAGGTCCGTGCTGCGGTGATCTGGGTGTGGTGAACGGTTGACGGTTGACGGTTGACAGTAAAGTACTGTAATTTGCATCTGCATTCCTTGAACCGTCCATTTTTTGATTGACAATTAACTGATATTATAAAAAGTAATCTCGCCAAAATGGTTGAAACTACTGTCAACCATCAACTGGCAACTGTCAACTGAATTAATCCAAATTATATCTTCCCATAATCGGAAAGTGATCTGAAGCTTTCATATTCGTGAATGTATCGAACTTCTTTATCCTGATTGTTTTATTAAAAAATTGGTTGTCTATTCTCAAAAATGGCATTCCACCGTTGAATGTAAATCCAAATCCTTTTCCGGCTTCTTCAAAAGAATTATCATAATATTTCTGCATGACCTTGTAAGAATATCCATAAGGTAAATCATTCCAGTCTCCACAGATAATGACCTTAAAGGGCGAAGATTTTGCAGCTTTCATTACTTTTTCAATCTGAAGAGCCCTTAATTTAAACCCGGCCTTTAGTTTTATAAAGAGATTCCCTTTCTCCGTTTCACTTAATTTCATAGCTTTCTTTTCGTCTATGTTCAATGATTCCAGGTGAATATTGAAGATCCTAACAGTTTCACCTGAAATGATCACATCCGTATAAATGGCCATATTATTACTACCTTCTTTAAAAATAATATTACCTTTTTTTACAATTGGCAGTTTAGAAAATGTGGCCATCCCAAATTGACCTCCACCTGCATCATTCAAAACAACAAAGAAGTAATGATAAGGATAACCAATTGATTGCATTTTACTTACCATATTAAGGTAGTCTTCCCGCTTATTCTGATAGAACTCCTGAAAACAAACCACATCAGGATGAGCAACATTGCCAAGCCAGTCTGCTATTCTGTAACCTGAATGTTCCTTTTTATTTTTCCAGGAGGCATATGCATTAAAAACCCTTACATTATAACTTAACACGTCAAAATCACCATCAGATTTAACCGCATAATCATTCGTATTGCCAATTACAAATGAACTCTTGACAAATCCTGCACCTGAGATAAGGATTAAGGAAGAAAGTATTGCTTTCCATTTACCGAAAAACAACCAAAACACCACAAATATCACATTTATTAAAAGTGCAAAGGGCACCATGTAGGAAACAAAACCAGCTAACCAATGCTCGTGCGGAGAAACACCTGCGGCGGAAAAGATGCCATAACTCAAAATGGCAACGATGATATTCAGTATAAAGAGTAGTGTAAACAAGAATCTGACAAAGACACGAAAATAACTGCATAACTCCACATCCTGAAAAATGAAAAATGTAGATTTGTTTTAAAAGTTACATACATATAAATATTATGACTCTACGAATTGTGGTGCTTGATGCAGGAACATTTTATGGACACCCTTCTTTTCAAAAATCCTTGCAGGATCTGGGTGATTTGGAAATTTATGAAAGCACCCAGGAATCGCTTGTAAAGGAACGGATCTCTAACGCTGCCATTGTTGTAACAAACAAAGTTGTACTTGATGAGGAACTGATAAAAAACGCCAACATTTTAAAATTAGTTTGTGTTACAGCCACAGGAATGAACAATATTGACCTTTTAGCTGCTAAGGAAAAAGGTATAATAGTTAAAAATGCCAAAGGTTATTCGACAGATAGTGTGGCGCAAACTACCTTTGCCATGGCGTTTCAATTGACAATGAATTTGGCCAGGCATTATCAATATGTTCAGTCTGATTACCATAACAATCAATTTTTTACTCATTTATTACCTTCCTTTAGCGAATTAAATGGAAAAACATGGGGTATTATTGGATTAGGGGCAATCGGTAAAAAAGTTGCCGAAATAGCGTTGGCTTTTGGTTGCAAAGTGATCTACCATTCCCCAAGTGGACAAAATTTAAATACCAACTATAAACATTTGCCTTTAACAGATTTGCTGTCTCAATCAGACTATATAAGCATTCACACTCCTCTTAATAAACACACTAATAACTTACTGACTTACAATAATTTAAATCTTTGCAAATCAACCTGCATTTTAATCAATGTTGCCAGGGGAGGAATAATAGAAGAAGAAGGGTTGAGGCAGGTTATTGACGAAGGTTTAATTGCTGGTGTCGCAACAGATGTATATTCGGTTGAACCCATACTAAAGGAGAATCCATTATTATCTGTTAAAAATAAAGAGCGGCTTTTGCTTACTCCACATATTGCCTGGGGAAGTTTGGAAGCAAGGCAAAAATTAATGGATATCACAAGGCAAAACATAGTGGATTATTTAAAATCAGGCGGTTAGCAGCATTAAATTTTCCAATTATTTATTCTAAGTTTGCCGGAATATTTTATTTTAAAATCTGATAAATGACTAAGAACATTTCGTTGATAATTAATTGTGTTTTGATTGTAGCGGTTGGAATATTATACTATTTACATTTTAAGCCTGAAACTTCATCGGTTTCTTCTAACGTAACAACAATTGATAGTACTTCTGGTCCGGCTATCACTATCCCAGAAGATCAGATCAAAAAAAGCGGAATTGTATATGTTAATACCGATACCTTATTAAAATATTATGACTTTTATAATTCCGCTAAAAAAAGCCTGGAAAACCGTCAGAAGAAAGCCGAAGCATCGTTAGGGGCTAGTTACAATGCTATTCAAAGTGAAGTGATGGAATTTCAGAAAAAGGCGCAGGCAGGAACATTGACACAGGAAGAAGGAGCTAGAAAAGAGCAAGAATTAATGTCGAAACAACAACAATTTTTAGCTAACAAAGAAACACAAATGGGTGCCTTGGTTGCTGAAGAACAAAAACTTTCAGAACAATTGAATAAAAAAGTCCAGGAATATGTAACCAGGTTCTGCAAAGGAAAAGATTATCAGTTTGTTTTGGGCTACACTGGCATGAGCAGCAACGTTTTATTCAAAAACGACAGCCTAGATATTACCCAGCCTATTTTAAAAGGCCTGAATGAGGAATACAGGAAGAAATAGTTGACAGTTGACGGTTGACGGTGGTGAGTGGCCAGTAATTTTTTGGTCACTCGATTTTTTTTTAGATAAATTAAAGATGGATGTTAAAAGTTTATATGATGACATACAGTCTTATGACAACTCGATGCTCCTTTTTAACGGCTTGAAAACTCACAACTCTCAACTCAAAACCCGCAACTGATCATGAAGAACGATCCTAAAGTAATCAGGGCCTGGTGTATGTATGACTGGGCCAATTCGGTTTATTCTTTGATCATTACCTCTTCTATTTTTCCAGCTTACTATCAGGCAGTTACTAAAAATCCTTCTAATGGTGACAAGGTTCATTTTTTAGGTTTTGATATAATTAATTCTGTTTTATACTCTTATACGCTGTCCTTTTCCTTTTTATGTGTGGTCATATTGAGCCCCTTGTTTGCAGGGATTGCTGATCACATCGGGAGAAAAAAGTTGTTTATGCGATTCTTTTGCACATTAGGGTCTTTTGCTTGCATGGGCCTATACTTTTTTAATGGCGAGAATATTGGTTGGGGATTGACTATGCTAATTCTTGCAACTATTGGTTACGCAGGAAGTTTGGTATTTTACAATGCTTTCCTACCTGAAATAACCACCACTGAAACCTCTGACAAAGTAAGCGCAAGAGGTTTCTCTTTTGGATATATTGGTAGTGTGATCTTATTGATTATCAATTTGTCTATGATACTCAAACCCGATTTTTTTGGTGGTATCAGCTCTGGTAATGCTTCCAGAATTTCATTCTTAATGGTAGGGATCTGGTGGTTGGGATTTGCCCAATATACATTTTGGGTTTTACCGGAAAAGCAAATATCTAAAGTAACAGATGGAAATATCTTTACCTCAGGGTTTGAAGAACTAAACAAGGTTTTTACCCAGGTAAAATCAATGAGAACCTTGAAGAGTTTTCTTATTGCCTTCTTCTTTTGCAGTATGGGAGTGCAAACTGTAATGTATGTTGCTACATTATTTGGCGAGAAGGAGTTTCATCTTGAAACAGGACAACTAATTACTGTGGTTTTAATACTCCAGCTAATTGCCATTCCTGGAGCAAACCTGGCTGCTTTTATTTCGAGAAAGAAAGGAAATATTTTTACACTGACTTCCATTGTTTGCATTTGGATTTTGACCTGCGTAGGAGCATATTTTATGCAAAATGGCAACCAATTCTATATGTTGGCAGTGGTAGTCGGATTGATAATGGGCGCAATTCAGGCACTGGCACGTTCTACTTATTCAAAACTTTTACCAAAAGACTCAGCAGACAATGCTTCTTTTTTTAGTTTCTATGATGTTACTGAGAAACTTGCCATCGTGATCGGAACATTTAGTTATGGGTTAATAGAAAACCTGACAGGAAGTATGAGAAACAGTATTCTAGCTTTAGGATTGTTTTTTGTAGCTGCTTTTTATTTTTTATATATTACAAGAAAATCAATTAAAAATGAAACATCTGTTAATTAGCCTTCTTATTGCATTTTCCTGTTTTTCATGCGGAGAAAAGAACGTTGAATTAAATAGTCAGGACTCTAAATCTGATGCACATATAAAAATTACGGGTGAGAAAGGTTCTTCTGTTGATCCCTATAAGGTAAATATATTCGTTGAGGCAAATGGAAAAAAAGAAAGTGTGGGGACGGAGATCTTTTCGGGCTCACTGGACAGCTCAAATGTAAATTTTGACTGGCAGCAACCAGGGGTTTGTCTTATTACCTTTTCTCAACAGGATAATAGCACCAGGAAAATACTGGCGGTTGCACTTGAAAACAAAATTGGTTTAAAAGAAATCGGGCTGGAGTAATTTATTCCTTATAAAAAGCTTCCAGGTTCATGTGATTTTCAAGCAGTTGCCAGCTTGCATGAATAGGCAGATGGGATTTAATAAATTCTACCGGGGGTGGGAGAAAATAGTCCTCAGTATATTTTTTGACAAATAATTTATTCTCAATTTTTCCAAGGCACATCGGTATATCGAGCAGATACCAGTAACCATCTATTCTTACAACATTCCAGAAATGATCAGGATAATCTTTTTTCTCCTTTTCTTTATCAAAGCCTCGTGTATAGCCTTTTAAAGTCCGGCAGTCAATATCATTATTCTGACAGAAAATGGTCATCATATCGGCATATCCTTTGGACAATGCCTTTTTGTTTTGGAAAATGATCAAAGGGTGTTGAGGTGGCAAATGGCCTGTATTATAGCTGTGAGTATCGAACTCAACATTTAATGCTATCCACCTGAAATACGACCTTACTTTCTGATATTCGGAGGTTTTGTTTTTACTCAAGCTGGCATTTAAGTCACCTAAGGTTTTAAAATGCTGACCCTTATTGTGTTCAAGATCGCGTTCTATCTTTTTATCAACATCGTTCTTATTAAGTAAGTTAAAAGGAAGTTCCTCATAAAACATCAGTTTACCGTCGTAATTAGAGGTATCTACCATATCTAAGCCCAAAATGTCATAGATATTTTCCTGCGCCCTTAAATTAAGTCCGTTAATAAACGTTAAAATAATGAAAAATAGCTGGCGCATTTTAAGTAAAATCTTTTAAAGATACAGAGTTTCACCTTATCATAAAAATCTTTTGACCTGTTAAGGCATAAAAAACATTATTTCCATTTCTGGACACTACGAAATTGCCTGTGAATTGTCCGAATGCAGGCAATAATAATGAATCAGGGTTTAAAATAAAGGCTGGTAAGTTTATACCCTGACGGCCCTTTCCCAAAATAGTAACTGCTGGGTGTATGTGGCCGTAAATTGTAAATTCACTCCTGGTTTCATCCCTGTCATGAAGCAGAAGAAGCTCTCCAATAGAAAATTCTGACAGACATTCCAGGTCCATTGACTGATAAAGTTCGCAGGGTAATATGTCGTGGTTTCCCTGAACGAGCGTTTTTCTGAAAGGCTTTTCCATTGCCCATTCTCTAAACATGGTTACAGATTCGTTTGCTACACTATGAAAAAGATCTCCTAAAAAAACCAGGTGATCAGGTTTTAATCTTTCACACAAATTGTTTAGTATGGCCAGTTCCTGAAAAGGAGGAACATATATTCCGTTTTTACGAAAATGGCTTGCTTTCCCAAAATGCAAATCGGCTACAACCAGAATTTTCCTGTCTGGGAAATAGATAGCCTTTTCCAGCAGTATCAGTAAATTTTCTCCTTTTAAAACAATTTCTACAGAGTGGGAGCTGTCTGTCAAAGTTTTCCTAATTTCACCATTAAATCTCTTCTAAAATTATGCACTTTTTAAGGCTTTTTTTCTTAGTTAGCTCAATAAACTTTTCATTATTTGGTCAGTCTGCAGTTTTAAATGGTACTTGGGAGGCTTTCGAGAAAAAGGAAAGGATATTATTTGTACTCAATAATGATGGTACCGGATCTTTTGACGGTATAGCCTTTAGTTATAAAATTCAGGAAAAAGAATTGATTGCCACTTTTGATTATGGCATTTTTAATTATGATTACGAACTGAAAGACAATCAATTAACTTTAAAAGAAGGCAACCTGGAACATCCTTATATTTTCAAAAAGATCAAAGAAGAAATAGTAAAGCCAATTGTCCCTGCTTCGAACACTATAGATCCTCTCCTTCTGGGTAACTGGACAAATCCCCATCATAAAGTAATCTTCTATTCAGATGGCACCATGATAGCCGACGGCAAAAAGGAAATTTATGAAGCTGTAGGATTGAAGCTGAGGATTTTTAGTGGTAATACAATGGAAGAGAACCCATATTCGGTTTATCAGGACATAATATCAATTGTACTGAATGGTGAGGTTATCCAGCTTAAAAAGGAAGAAGTGATTGTGCCGGTAAAAAAATAATGAATAAATGGACAGGATAGCACTGATTTTTGATTTTGATGATACGCTTGCCCCCGATTCTACCTCGAGCTTTTTAGAAAGCATTGGCATAGACACAAAAGAGTTCTGGGGCAAAAGGGTACAGGCACTTTTAGATGAGGATTGGGACCCTATACCCGCCTATCTTTATAAAATGGTGGAAGAAAGTAATTCCGGCAATACAATTACAAGAGAAAAACTAAAATCCTACGGAAAGAAAATTAAGTTCCATGATGGCGTCAAAAGGTTTTTCAGCCACATCAAAAGTACATTTGAAAAGAAATATCCGGAAGTAATAATAGAGTACTACCTGATAAGCAGTGGTATAGGTGACATTATCAAAAACTCTGAAATAGCAAAAAACTTTAGCCACATTTGGGCAAGTGACTTTGAATATGGTTCAAAAGGAGAAATTACTTTCCCCAAGAGGATTGTAAGCTTTACTGACAAAACACGTTACCTTTTCCAGGTTTCAAAAGGGATTGTAGGTGATAAAGCATTTGCAAATCCATTTGATGTAAATAAAAAAGTTTCTGAAGAGAAATTAAGAATTCCATTTTCTAACATGATTTTTACCGGGGATGGTTATACTGATGTTCCATGTTTTTCTATGATCCGAAAAAACGGTGGAATCCCATTTGGAGTTTATGATAAAGCTCACCGTGAAAAATTTGGGCGTGCCTGGGGATTTATAGAGGAAGGAAGGGTTAGCAACTTACATTCGGCTAATTTCAAAAAGGGATCAGATTTGTGTAATTCTATTGAAATGGCCTTAGAAAGCATTTGCCAGAAAATCCATTTAAAGAAAAGTATGTACCAGGGTTAATTTGCGTATTGCGACTTCAGCTCAATTTCTGCCATCCTGTCATTTTTTTACTGTATGGAATAACTTTTGCATCCTCTTTACCGTCTCAAAAAAGATAAAAACATTATGGAAGAAAAAGGTAACATTTCGATTCACACCGAAAATATTTTCCCAATTATTAAGAAATTTCTATACTCAGATCATGAGATATTTTTAAGGGAATTAGTTTCAAATGCAGTTGATGCAAGCCAGAAATTAAAAAAGATCGCTTCTCTTGGCGAATATGCCGGCGACGTTTCTGATCTGAAAGTAAAGGTCAATTTTAATGCAGAAGAAAAAACCATTACCATCAGTGATAATGGGATTGGGATGACGGGTGAAGAGATCAAAAAATACATTAATCAAATTGCATTTTCAGGAGCTACAGAATTTGTAGAGAAATTTAAAGACAAAGGAGATGTAAAAGATATAATCGGAAAGTTCGGTTTAGGCTTTTATTCTGCTTTTATGGTTTCTGATAAGGTAGAAATCAGGTCTTTATCTTCAAAAGAAGGTTCTGAAGCTGTTCGTTGGATTTGTGATGGAAGCACGGAATACGAGCTTTCTTCGACAGATAAAACAGATCGGGGAACCGACATCATCCTTCATGTAGCAGAAGATTCAACTGAATTCCTTGATAAATTCCGCTTGAAAGGGATTCTTGAAAAATATTGCAAATTCCTACCTATTATTATTGCTTTTGAAGATGAGGTAATAAATAAAAACCCACTTTGGACCAAAGCTCCGTCTGAATTAAAAGACGAAGATTACATCACATTTTACAAAGAACTATATCCATTTACAGAAGATCCGTTATTCTGGATCCATTTGAACGTAGATTATCCTTTTAACCTTACAGGGATATTATATTTCCCTAAAGTAAAAGCAGATTTTGAACTTCATAAAAACAAGATCCAGCTTTATTCACGCCAGGTATTTATTACCGATGAGGTGAAGGACGTAGTTCCGGAATTCTTAATGTTGCTTCATGGTGTTATTGATTCACCTGATATTCCTTTGAATGTTTCACGCAGTTATTTACAAGCTGACGGAAATGTAAAGAAAATCAACAGTCACATTACCAAAAAAGTAGCAGACAAATTGTCGGAGCTTTTCCGCAATGATCAGGCGGCTTTTGAAAGCAAATGGGAAAGTCTTGGAATGTTCGTGAAATACGGAATGATCTCTGACGACAAGTTTTATGAAAAAGCAGTTGACTTTTGTTTATTGAAAAACACAGAAGGTGTAGTTGTGCCTTTAAATAACTATAAAGATAAGGTTTCTGTAAATCAAACTGATAAAGACGGAAATGTAATCTGGTTATACAGCAACGATCCGGGCAAACAGGACATGTATATTCAGGCGGCTAAGAAACGTGGCTATGATGTTTTGGTTTTTGATCATCCTATTGACTCTCATTTTATAAGTCACATGGAGCGCAAACTTGAGAAAATCAATCTAAAGAGAGTTGACTCTGATACCTTAGATAAATTAGTTGAACAGGATTCCAAAAAAGAAAGCGTTTTAACTGAAAATGAAAAAGAGACAGTTCAGAAAGTCTTCGAAAAAGCCATTAACAATACTAACTACAAAGTGTCAGTAGAAGCAATGGCGGAAGACGAACTTCCTGTAACAGTTTCAATGCCAGAATTCATGCGAAGAATGAAAGAAATGGGAAATGGTGGAGGAATGATGTTCATGGGAAATTTCCCCGACAGTTATAACGTGGCCGTGAATGGCAATCATCCTTTGATACAAAGAATTGTAAAAGAAGGTGAAGAAGTTAAAAAAGAAGAATTAGCTAAATATGCTTACCAGATAGCGATGTTGTCTCAAAACCTTTTATCAGGTTCTGAACTAACCAACTTTATTGGTAAAAGTGTAGAACTGGTAGCGAAATAGAAATTTTGCTTCAAATATAAAAAGCCAGTTCTTTCGGACTGGCTTTTTTGTTTACAAATAAACCCCACCTTTTGACTAATCAGGAAAGTATTTCCTTTTAAGCTTGAATAATCCGTTGACATTTTCTGTCTTCCGGCCTGAAATACCAGGAGATTAAAGTCAGGGTTAAAAGTAAAAGAGAGGGAAGGATTTCTTTTACAGGATTATTACATGCCAGGTGTGAAATAGCAGCTCCTGACATCGCAAAGAAAAAGCCAGCATAAGCCCACTCTTTCAATATGGGAAAACGGGGAATAAGCACAGCCACAACACCAAGTATTTTCCATACTCCCAATAGTGTCAGAAAATAGACAGGATAGCCTAAATGCGTCATCTTGTCGACCTCTTCTTTCATCTTCAACAACTGAACAATGCCGGTTGAAACCATTCCTAAGGCAAGCCAAAGCGTTGCAACCCAATAGATTATTTTATTTCTTTTCGACATGATATTATTATTTATTTTCTAAAAGACTTTGAATGCGGTTGTGTGCCATGTTAATTCCCTGGGCAAAAGGCATTTTGAGAACCTGTTCCCGCTTTTCAGCAGATTCATAGATCACATGCATATTTAGTTTGCTTTTGTTTTCGCTAACTTTTTCGAACTCCAGTATTTCCAGCTGAACTCCAAAAGGAGTATTTTCCATTTCAAAAGTTCTGGTGATCTTCTGATTTCTGGAAAACTCATGAATAGATCCGTTAAAGCAATGTTTATTTCCTTTTGGATCGGTAGTTTCAAACTGATAGCTGCCATGTTTTTTGCTTTCCAGCTTCACCACTTTTGTCCCCATCCATTGTTCCACAATTTCTGGTTCTTCATAAGCTTTAAACAGTAATTCTAAAGGCAGATCAAACTCTCTGGTGATGAATAAATCCTGTCTGCCGGCTTCTGCATTAATCTTGGTCTTCTGTTCCATTTCTATTCTTTAGGTTTGTATTGTTTCATAATTGATTCTAGTTTATTGAACCGCTCATCCCACATTTGGCGGAAGGGTTCTATAAAGTCTGCCACCTCTTTCATTTTTTTAGCATTGATAAGATAGAATACTTCCCTACCCTTTTGTTCTTGCTGTAGCAATTCACATTCGGTAAGAATTTGCAGATGTTTAGAAACTGTTGGCCTGGCCGTATCAAAATTGGATGCTATAGCTCCGGCTGTGAGAGATTGGGTGGCAACCAATAAAAGGATTGCCCTTCTGGTTGGATCAGCGATGGCCTGAAAAACGTCCCTTCTTAAATTCATTATGTAGCTATTTGGCTACAAATATATATGTAGCTATTTAACTACGCAAATTATTTTATATATTTTTTGAGGAAGCATTAACTATAAATTTTGAGCAAAAAAAAGAGCACAGGATATTCTGCGCTCTTTGAAAGAAGAAAAAAGTAAATGGTCTAAATTTTAACCTGAATTATTGCCTGGATTCTTCTTATAAAAAGAACCCCTTCTTTTTATAGTTTAGAAACCTTAATTACTTTCACATGTCCTCCTTGCTTTATTCTCAGGTAATATAAACCAGTCTCAAGGCTGGTAATATCTATTTTTTCAGTATCCTTCCCTTCCAGGACGGACCTTCCTGAATTGTCTGTGATAACATATTCAAAATTTGAAATCCCTTTCAGGTTCAGTTCGTTCCTAGCAGGATTTGGATAAACCAAGCTGCTATTAATTTCAGTAACTTCTTCCAATCCTGCAATAACTGATTGGTTAATCAATTTTGCTGTACCGAACAAAGAAGCATTATGGTAGGCCTCGTCAGTTGCTGAGTTCCAAGATAGTTTAGCATCTCTTGTGCTACCGTCGTCATCATCATTTATCATGAAATCAATCCCAATTAATTTATCAGTACCTGGGGTTACTTTTAGAGTTGTCCATGGTAATCTACCTTCAATAACATAACCATTTGTGGTGGAAACTGCAGAATAAGTAATTCCGGTAACAGAAGCTGTTGAAGGTATGGTTCCTACAACTGTACCATCGTTCCATCCAAATGAATACTGACAATCATTTGCATCGTAATTTGTTGCTTTTGCATTATCAGCATCAATATAAAGCTCTACCTGATCGTCATCATAAGAATTTGGGCTGTCATTTATTTTGGTGTCGTCTGTAACAACAGCAAGGAAATACAGGTAGGTATTATCCCAAAGTACTTTTGCATATCCGCTCAAATCAGCACTATTTGCAACTATACCTAACAATAACTGAGAAGCGTTCATAGGCTTCACATTAGCATCGTCCCACACATTATCTATGGCTCCGTCAATAGTGATGGCCTGTGACAACTTGTAGACCGGATAAGTGCTTACTACATTTACTGTTATGGAAGCTTTTTCGCTTTCACAATTATTGGCGGTTGAAGTAACATAATATGTAGTACTTCCTACAGCAGTAGTAAGAGGTTTGGG
>JANYCH010000393.1 GCA_025360395.1 Cytophagales bacterium
ATTGAATTAGGCGTTTTTTAAATGCGTTTTACATTGTATATTGATAACAAAATAGATCAAGAGATGGAAGCAAGATTCAAAAGCCTATCCCTATTCGAGTTCCAGCAACGCTTTCCAGACGAGGGTTCCTGCCTTGCCTACCTGGATAAACTCAAATGGGAGAATGGCTTTAGGTGCCTGAAATGTGGTTACACCAAGTCATGTAAAGCAACAAGGCCATTCTCCCATTTGAGTTTATCCAGGTAGGCAAGGCAGGAACCCTCGTCTGGAAAGCGTTGCTGGAACTCGAATAGGGATAGGCTTTTGAATCTTGCTTCCATCTCTTGATCTGTTTTATAAGCAATATACAATGTAAAACGCATTTACGTTACGCCTAATTCAATAAATCAAAAGGCATTTGTATTGATAATTTCAATAGCCCTGTTCATCTGATCATCCTGATTGATTTTTATATCATTAATGTATGAAAATTCATCTGGACGAACCCCAGTCCGTTCTATAATATTGTGGTTAATGTCTGTTGTTTTGTTATTGACCAATGTATATTGAATTCCGCATGGCAGAGTCCTTTCTACAATAAAGCTAGTTGCCCCAAATGTATAGTCGCCAATTATTTTAATTTTTTTATTTCGTACCTTATTTATTTCCCTCAAAGCTAAAACAGCATGCTCTGCTGCACTTACTGTTAACCTGTTTGCCAATACAACAATAGGTTGAGTAAAAGTAAGGGGATAATTATTTCCATGGATAGCAAAATAAGTTTCAGCCCCAAAATTTTCAGGAAGAGGTCCTACTTTTTCTTTGTTATAAGCGTATCTGACTTCTGAAATCCCTTCAGGCATAAAAACACTCATGGCATTCCACATGGTACCCAAATTTCCGCCACCATTCATTCTCAGGTCAAGTATCAGGCCTTTAGAATCTGGATAATCCTTAAATATCTGGACCAAGAGGTTATCAAGACTATAATGAGTCAAAAATGAAGTTATGTTAATGTACAAAATATTATCTTGCTTCCTGTAGCCATAAATACACACAGTATCTTCATTAAGGTTGTTTGCAATGCCATTTGTTGCTTTTTTAACAACATAAGAGTTGGAGTCAAGATAAATCGCATTGACCCTATAGAAATGGTAATAATAATAAACATCCGAATTTGTGATAAAGAACTCAGAGCCGTCGTTTTTTACAAGTTGGGCATCATTAGACTCTCTTTTTTCATTTGAATAAGTATTTCCATTATATTTTACACTTAAATGTCCGTCAGAAAAGCCGCTTAACATTTGGGTAAAATAATTATAAAGCTGTGTGATGCTGGTAGAAGGCGTAACCAATGGTTTATATTGTTTATACCTGTCTTTCCAATTGATATTGTCTTCGGAGAAATACGGGTAGCCATTGTTTATATCGTTCCAGAATATTTCAAAATTCCTCTCAGGCTCACTTGTGCTATCTGGTTTGATAAATAATTTGGTACAGGACAGGGTTAAAATACTGAATGTGAAAAAGACAAATAATTTCTTCATGGATTATATCAAATTAAAAATGAAAGAATAACCCTAGGTCTCCCTGGTTGTAAGCCCAATCTTCTTGCGATGGGAATTTGATCCTCAAATATCGGAAGGTATAGATAGCCCTGATACTAAATTTAGGAGAAAGCATAAAACGATAGGTGACCCTGCTATCCAAACCTACCGAGTTTGACAGGAAACCGTATTTGGATTGTGTGACTGTGCCAGGATTTGAATCAGGATTGTATAGTGTCCTTTTTACATTGTTGATAACGGGAACAGACAAATTGTACATTAGCAAATGCCTGCTATTGAAATTCCTTTCCAGGTTAAAGACAAATCCCAGATTATAAATGCGGTCAGTAAGTTTATTTGCATAATCAAACTGAAGAAAATTCTTTTCAAATTTGATGAGGTTAAAATCAAACCCTAAAAAAGCTTTTATCTTTTTTTCTTTAGTCTTATGAAGAAGGAAAAGCTGTGTATAATTAAAATTCCAAAAAGTAGATTTTAAAGTGCCGATACTTAAACCATCCTTTTCAGTTGGGAAGAACTCTCCTAGCTCTCCTTTATATTCAAACCCCTTGTTGGTTTCTGTTTTTAACTTGGGATTATTGAAAAACTCAAGGTTAAAACTGGCTTTCTGATTATCCTTTTTAGATTCAAAATGCAATCCAAATGGATTATAATTAGCCTTGTAAAGATACGTAGTGAAAACCTGGTCCCTTACCACTATATTTCCGTAGCCACCTGTAATACCCAAAGCATAAAGCTTCTGATTATAAACTTTTTCAGGCGGAAGTTCCTGGCAAATTGACCTGATCTGTAAACTCAGAATCATAATAAAAATTGAAAAAAGGCGCATTCTAATTAAGTATAATTATTTGGTGACCGTAAAGATCTGTTTATTTTTCTAAAACGGCATTAAGGGCGAATTATTTCATTTGGCTGTCTCGCATTGGGTTTGGTGAAAGTTTAGGGGGCTTCATCTGGGTAAGGTCAAATCTATACGCTGGAATGGATTTCGGGAATACATTGTTGCTTTCATCTGCATCTGCTGTTTCGAGATAAGGGTCCATTTGAACCTGTTTTACTTCTTTATCAAAAGCAAATATTTTATAACATTCTGATTCATTTCTTCTCCAGATTTCTACAGGGATCCTGATCTCTTCTTTTGAACCATCATTAAATGTAAAAAGGATAATAAGGGGAGTAACTACACCGCCCAAGTTTTTGAATTTCAATTCATAAAAATTAAGCTTTTTATCATACATGTCTTTCAATTCCGGATCCAGGTTTTTCATAAACTCTGTATAATTATTTATGTCTTTGTCTGCGACATTAAACTCATCGTAGGTACTGTAAAAATCTTTCAACTCAGGATGTGCATCTACATAGGTCTGTTTTATGTTTACTTTATTCCTGATGTCTGAAATACCCAATCTTTCTTCTTTAGCTTTCTTTTTTGCAGGTAATTCCACCTGAGGGTTTTTGCCATCCAGGCGGAAATGCTTCACACTTTCCAGTGAAATATCTACATATTCTGTTCCATAGAACCAAGCCTTCCAAAACCAATCCAGGTCTGTCCCGGAAGCATCTTCCATGGTTCTGAAAAAATCGGCAGGTGTCGGGCTTTTAAACATCCATCTTCTTGAGTATTCTTTAAAAGCATAATCAAATAGCTCCCTGCCTAAAACTGTTTCCCGAAGGATATTTAAGGCTGCGGCCACTTTTGTATAAGTATTGTTTCCCAGCTGAGAAATTTGTTCAGGATTTGTCATGATCGCCTCCTGGTTTTCTTTAGGGCTTTTCATGTAAGGAGCTGCGGTAAAAGCCGGCCCCCTTCGAGATGGGAAATTTCTTTCAAACTCTTGTTCAGCAATGTATTCCAAGAAGGAGTTCAGGCCTTCGTCCATCCAGGCCCATTGCCGTTCGTCGTTATTGACGATCATAGGAAAGAAATTGTGGCCCACTTCATGGATTATGACACTTACCATATTGTTTTTTACCCTCGCCGAATAGGAACCATCTTTATCTGGCCTTCCCCAATTGAAACAAATCATGGGATATTCCATGCCGATATTGTCAGAATGAACTGAATAAGCTACAGGATAAGGATAATCAAAAGTCATCCTCGAATAGGACTTTAAAGTATGGGCGACAGTATGTGTGGAATATTTCTCCCAAAGTGGATTGCCCTCTTTTGGATATAGGCTCATTGCCAGAACTTTTTTACCATTCACATCCACCATCATACCGTCCCAGATAAATTTACGTGAAGTGGCAAAAGCAAAATCCCTCACATTTTCGGCTTTAAAATGCCAGGTCTTTTTTGAGGCGGACTTATTTTTTTCCTTTTCTTCAGCTTCTTTCTGCGAAACTATGATGACTGGTTTATCATAAGATTTCTGAGCCTTTTGAAAATTATCTAAAGCTTGCTTTTCTAAAACTGACTTCGCATTTTGAAGTTCGCCGGTAGCGCCCAGCACATGGTCTGCAGGAACGGTAATTTTTACAGAATAGTCTCCAAATGTGAGTGCAAATTCAGCATCGCCAAGAAATTGTTTATTTTGCCAGCCCTGATAGTCGGTGTATGCTGCCAGGCGAGGGTAAAACTGAGCTATGCAATACAAGTAATTTTTATCTTCAGGGAAATATTCATAACCTGACCTCCCCCCTATTTTGATCCGGTCGTTGATCTTGTTTTGCCAGTCAATCTGAATGGTTATTTCACTTCCTGACTTGAGCGGTTGGGGTAGATCAACCCTCATCATGGTTTTATTGACTGTATATTTTAATGCTTTTCCTTTTGATTCTACTTTTTTGAGTTGATAACCCAAAGAATCCTGGGGTGCAAGTCCTTTTTGCAGTTCTTTAATATCCATTGATTCGCCCATTTTACCCCAGTAAGTCTGGTAATGATCAGCATGTTTTTCCCAGTGGTTCTGGTCAAGTTGGAACCATAAATAATTGAGGCTTTCTGGAGAATTATTTTTGTAAGTAATAGACTCTGAGCCATAAATTTCCTGCTTGTCGTCATTCAATTCAACTTCTATATTATAATCTGCCCTTTGCTGCCAGTATTTAGATCCCGGAGCGCCGCTTGCCGTTCGAAATTCATTTGGAGTGGGAAAAAGTGTTCCTACCTGCTCGAATTTTTGGGAAATTCTGGGAGTGTTTGTTTGGGAAATTCCTGATATAGAAAGGAAAAGAACCAGGAGTAAGGTTAAAATTTGTTTCATGGCTATTCAATATGCTGCTAATATACATACTGGGATAATATTTTACCTACTGATTAAGAGTCAGTTGCTCTGCCAATTGAGCTACGCGCCCCCGAGTCATCATTCTAGCATTGCGGAAATTCG
>JANYCH010000006.1 GCA_025360395.1 Cytophagales bacterium
ACAAAAGGAATGCTGATGGACGACTTTAACGACAAAAACGGATACTAAAATGAGTCAAGAGTTAATAGTCAATAGTTAACAGTTATTGGCAAACGTCACAGTAACAACTATTAACTTTTAACTACTACCTATTAACTAAAAATATAAACCCTAAAATTATGCAAGACACAATGTATTCCTTCGACATCCCATCGGTGTCCAAGTCCATTATAAAGGTACTTGGAGTGGGCGGTGGCGGCTGCAACGCAGTCAACCACATGTTTAACCAAGGCATTAAAGACGTAGAATTTATTATTTGCAATACAGATGCACAGGTTTTGAAAACCAGCCCTGTTCCAAATAAATTACAAATCGGGACCAGCCTTACAAAAGGTCTCGGCGCAGGAACAAATCCTGAAATAGGACGCAGTGCAGCATTAGAAAGCCGCGATGAAATCCGTGAAAAACTTTATGGCAATACCGAAATGGCCTTTATCACTGCCGGCATGGGTGGTGGTACCGGAACTGGGGCGGCCCCTGTAATCGCCAAAATAGCCAAAGAAATGGACATCCTTACAGTAGGTATCGTCACAATGCCTTTCTCTTTCGAAGGAAAGAAAAAAAGGGACCTTGCCGAAAAAGGAATTGCCGAACTGAAAGAGTATTGCGATACCGTTATCGTGATCATGAACGACAAGATCCGTGAGATCTTTGGCAATACAAGTCTTTTCGCTGCATTTTCACAGGCAGATAATGTACTGACAACCGCAGCAAAATCTATCGCAGAAATCATCACAATGCCAGGTGTTATCAATATTGACTTTGCTGATGTTAAAACTGTTATGCAGAATTCTGGTGCAGCTGTAATGGGCGCAGCAGTAGCAAGCGGAAAAGAAAGGGCAATCCAGGCAGCTGAAGAAGCTTTACATTCTCCCCTGTTGAATAATACTGATATAAAAGGAGCTCAGAAAATTCTGGTTTCCATTATGGGATCGAATATGGAATCCATCACCATGGATGAGTATTATGAGATAAACAATTATTTCCAGGAAATGGCCGGTGAGGATGCCAACCTTAAATGCGGTATAAGTGTTGATGAAACTTTAGGTGAAGCAATCAGGGTTACGGTAATAGCAACTGGTTTTGCTTCTGCTTACGACAAAATCATTGCTGACGAGGAACCTGTTAGAAGGATTATTGATTTAAACTCCAGTAAACAAATCACCAAACCCGAGAATAAGGTCGAATACCCTTACGTTCAGCCTCAATTGTTCGTTACTAAACCAGCTGAACAACATTTGTTCGTTCAGGATACACCTGCCCAACAAGAACAAAAGTATCCTGAGCCGGTACAGCATGTTGAAGAACAAAAAGAGCAAAACGAAGTAGAAATTGATTTTACAATTCCTGCACCAAACCAGATCAGCTTGTTTGAAAGCACTAAAGTTGCCCAAAAGCCTTCTGAAAATATGGACCTTGATGACAGCAAAAGGGATTTGTTGAAAAGGCAGGCGATGGATAGGAAAAACCTTCTACAGAATACTACCATGTGGAGCATGAATGCCCAGGAGTTTAAAGACAGGTTGGAAGTTCCGGCCTATATGCGCAAAAAGGTAGATTTAGAAGACGTTCCGCATTCATCTGAAAGGAATATCTCAAGATTTAACCTGAATGAAGAAAGCGAGATCATGGGAAACAATAAATTTCTGCACGATAATGTAGACTAACTCCATATGTAGACCAAATGGAGTATTTTTTAGATTTAATATATTTTTTGGCCGACGTTATTTAGGGTTTCGTCGGCCACATTATTGTTAGTTACACGACTATTGTCAAGTTTGTCAATAAAAAAGAGAGAACAAATTTACTTGTTTATCAAATTTTCATCTTTTTTATAAACAACCTTTTTTGTTTATCTTAATGAAATATCAAATCAATTTGATTGTCATAATCTATTAAGTTTGATAAACAAAAATTTTTGTTTAATATATTTTATTAAATTTGACAAACAAAAACATGATGGATTTTAGTTTGAAAAATGCCGTTTACTACCATTATAATAAATTCCCACCTAAGAATTTAAACTACTCAAGATTTATTGAAGAATTATTAAAAGCCACTGATTCATTAGCACGATTTGACCAAATGCTAAAGAATATGCACAATAATGAAATACTCTTAGCACCATTGAGAAATCAGGAAGCTGTTATTTCTTCGCGGATAGAAGGTACAATTAGTACAATGGATGAAATACTTCAGTACGAAGCAGATGATGACGGAACTTCTAACATAACAAATGTAAGATCAGATGTAATAGAAACTATTTTGTACCAAAGAGCATTAAAAAATGCACAAAAAGCATTAATTGATGGGTATGAACTTTCGACAAGCTTTATAAAACAAATGCATCATCAGTTATTATATTTAGGAAGAGGCGCAAGCAAGTCACCTGGTGAATTTAAAAATGAGCAGAATTACTTAGCTGATAAAATTAGAAAAACCATCCAATTTGTGCCAATCAGCCCAGAAAAGTTAAACGATGGATTAGACACATTAATGTCGTATTTAAAAGAAAGTCCAGATCCAATTTTAGTTAAAACAGCTTTAATGCATTTAGAATTTGAAGCATTGCACCCATTCCAGGATGGGAATGGAAGAATCGGAAGAATGTTAATTACTTTGTTTTTATGGAAATCAAAAGTTATTTCCGAGCCGCATTTTTATATCAGTGGCTATTTAGAAGAGAATAAAGATTTATATATTGATACAATGAGAAAAGTCTCCGACAAGGATAATTGGGAAGAATGGATTAGGTTCTTCCTAATCGCTGTAGAAAATCAGGCAATTAAAAACTTAGAAATCGCAGAAAAAATTCAAAATTTATACGAAGAAATGAAAGGAGCATTTGCTGAAACATTATCATCAAAATGGAGTGTAAGTGCCCTTGATTTTATTTTTACTAATCCTGTTTTTCGGAATAGCAAGTTTACAAGTAGTGCAGGGATTCCGGCTCCAACAGCCGCAAAATTTACTAAAAAGCTAATAGACGCAGGTTATTTGCTTAGTAAACAGGAATCTTCTGGAAGAAGGCCCGCATTATATTCTTTTGAGCCATTAATGAAATTAGTAAGAATATAATATCACAAAAACCCACCCTTTCCAGATTGTCTGCGACGCCCCCTGTCGTAAGAACTTTATGCCAGGTGTTTAATGACAAACTACCTTCATTTAAATAATAGGAACAAGTGGCCTGCTGTTCCAGATATTCCGAAGGGCATCTATAAACATGATAAAACGGATTAAAAATTCGTTTTAAACCCTCATATCAGATCTGAACTTAAGTTGTTAAAGAATTAGGTAGCAAATTATTGCTACCCAACTCTATCTGAAATTATTATAATTATCCTTTAAAATTCTTACTTACTTCATCCCAATTGATCACATTGTAAAATGCGGCGATGTAATCAGGTCTGCGATTTTGATAATTCAGGTAATAAGCATGTTCCCAAACGTCTAAACCTAAAAGTGGTGTACCCTTTACTTCAGCTACATCCATCAAAGGATTATCCTGGTTTGGAGTGGAGGTAATGGCCAGTGAACCATCAGCCTTTTTGATTAGCCAGGCCCAGCCCGAACCGAAACGCGTTGTAGCAGCTTTTGTAAATTCTTCTTTGAATTTATCATAAGAACCAAATGCTGCATCAATTGCCGATGCCAATTCCCCTGAAGGTTTTCCTCCTTCATTTTTCTTCAAGATTTTCCAGAAGAAACTATGATTAAAATGACCTCCTCCGTTATTTCTAACAGGCATTGGATATTTGCTGATGTTCTTGCAGATTTCTTCAACAGAAAGCGATTCTCCTTCTGAACCAGCCAAAGCTGCATTCAAATTGGTCACGTAAGCATTGTGATGCTTTCCATGATGAATTTCCATAGTTGCTTTGTCAATAAAAGGTTCTAATGCATCTGTTGCATAAGGTAGTGCAGGTAATGTGAAAGCCATAATATTCAGTTAATAGTTGATAATTAATAGTCTATAGTCGCTGTCAGATAAAGATTGTTTATTCTGGTAAGCATTTCAAAAATAGGCAATCATTTAAATATTAATTGTTAATTCTTAATTATTAATTATTCACTGTCTAAGGTTTTGAAAGAATTCCATCAGCATCGCTTTGCTCTCTGTTGCCATTATTCCTGTAAGCACTTCGGTCTTTGGATGTAGCACAGGTTCTTTGATTCTCAGAAATCCTTTTTTCTCATCTAATGAGCCAATAATAAGCCCTCCCAACTGTGCCCATCCTATGGCACCGGCACACATAATGCAAGGTTCAAGAGTTACGTACATAATGCAGTCATTCAAGTATTTTGCTCCTAAATAATTTGCTGCCGCCGTTATTGCGATCATCTCTGCATGGGCAGTAACATCGTGCAGCTTTTGAGTTTGGTTGTAACCTTTGCCTATGATTTTATTTTCACAAACAACAACTGCACCCACTGGGATCTCCCCTTCCTCAAAAGCTCTCCTGGCTTCTTTCAGCGCTTCGGCCATAAAAGTTTCATGTCCCATTGTTAGTACTCCGTACTTGGTATTTAGTATTTAGAATGCAACAGCTGCATTAACTCTCAACTCATAACCCGAAACTCAAAACTATTTAGCTTCGCCTGTATTGATATTGCCGCTTTTGGGAACAGTTTTAACTTTGGGCTTTGCCTGGCCTTTAGCTAAATCGGATGGTGTTTTTCCTTTGGTTTTTTTTGGAATTTGTGTAGTGGCGTTTTCAAGATCGAGGCCAGGCGCTATTTTGATCGATGCCATGATTGCTGGTGCTGCTTGTTTCCATTTGTCCATTACCCTGGCCGGGCATGTATAATTAAAAACCAGTATCCTGTTGTCCTCCACAGTATACATCATGTAAGAATATGTTCTGATAGGTGGAAGTTCATGGTCTGTTTCTTTGTTTTGGGTGAAAGAAACAAATTCAAGAACAACAAAACTTCTTTTTCCCTGTGTAATGATGGTGTCCTGAAGGTATTGAATGTCTTTGAAATAAAATGTATGGTTGGATTTCATAAATTCTTTCAGGAGTTTAAGGTTTCTTCCCCATTGATTGAAAGAAATGTTATAGCCAAAGTCAGCTGCATCGTCTTCACTTGTCATCATCACCACGGGTTTGTGAAAATTGGGATACTTTTGTTTCATTTCTCCATCCGTCATTACACGGAAACCTTTTGGCAATGAAACACTTGCTCCTTCAGCAAGTTTGGTTTTGGTGAAGCTGAATTTGTATTTTTTTACTTCACTGTCATCTGTTTGTTTTCCTTGTCTTTCCTGGGCTATAAGTTTGGGAAATGAAAATGCAATCAACAGTAATACAAAAAAGTTTTTCATTGGATAAAATTAGAACACAAAGGAAACAAAGAATTCCGTTATGATGAGAACTGGAATTTAGGATTAATTTTTGAGGTAGGTTTCAAAATCGAATCTCCGGAAGGGAAAAGAAGTTTACTTAACCTCGCATGTATCTCATTTTGAGGAATATCATAAAATAATTGGCCATGGTCAGCAAAAGAAATGCTTCCGCTTTCTTCAGAAGTTACCACCACAACACAATCTGAATGTTCTGTAATCCCGAGAGCAGAACGATGTCTTAAGCCTAATTGGGTTGGGATATCATCAGATTCAGACACGGGTAAAATACATCGGGCGGCTTTTAGTTTACCTTCCGAAACGATCACCGCACCATCGTGCAAGGGGCTGTATTTATTGAAGATAGAAATGAGCAGTTTTTTTGAAAGATTAGCCTCCAGTATTTCACCGGTTTCTACATAATACCGCAGGTCAGAAGTCCTTGTACAAACAATCAGCGCCCCGGTATTGGTAGCCGCAAGGTTTTTAACCGATTCAACAATTGGAGTGATGTCGTAATAGGAAGATTTCATAGGGAGAAATTTCCAGGAGAAACCTTTGTCCAGCATTGAACTTCTTCCGAGCATGAGCAAAAACCTTCTGATTTCTGGTTGAAATAATACGATAATGGCAATGACGCCAACACCAATTACCTTACCAAATATTGCAGTAAGCAATTTCATTTCCAAGGCCCGGAATATAAGATAAGCCAGGTAAATCCCTAAACTCCCAATAAAAATTTTCAATGCAACGGTGCCCCTCATCAATTTGTACAACTGGTAGAAAAAGAAGGTAAGCAGCATGATCTCGGCTATGTCAATATAGCTGATCTCTAAAAATCCTATTTTAAATAATAATATCATGCGTGGTTATGTCAGATAATCCCTTTTGCATTTCACTTGTCAATTTAACAATTTCTACGGCTTCTTTCACATCATGTACCCTCAAAATTGAGGCACCTTTTAATACTGCAATAGTATTTAATATAGCTGTTCCATTTAAAGCCTTGTCAGAACTAATATTTAATGTTTTATAAATCAATGACTTCCTGCTTATTCCTACCATCAATGGTGCTTCTATTGTTTTAAAAATTTCAAGATTATTTAATAAATGTAAACTTTGATTTTGTGTTTTTGAAAAGCCAAAACCAGGGTCAATTATTATATCGGTAATCCCTAATGAATGCAATTTAAATAATTTGTTGTAAAAGTAATTTGTTATTTCCAGCAACATGTTTTCATACCGTGTTTGATGCACCATATTTTGAGGGTTCCCTTTCATGTGCATGGCGATGTATGGTACTTTCAGCGAGGCCACCGTCTCAAACATTTCATCATCTAATTCTCCGGCAGAAATATCATTGATTATGCTTGCACCTGCTTCTATTGCCAGTTTAGCCACTTTTGACCTGAAAGTATCAATTGAAATTATTGCCTCAGGAAAATGCGAAACTAATTGTTTAATTGCCGGAATAACCCTTTTAATCTCTTCTTCTTCTGAAATGTTGGTGGCGCCTGGCCGGGAAGAATACCCTCCAATATCAAGGATGGAGGCCCCATCTTTCAGCATTTCGGATGCCTTGTTTATCAGTTCTCCTGCATCAGAGAACCTGGTATCAGCAAAAAAGGAATCAGGGGTTACGTTTATTATCCCCATCACAATCGGGGTTTCCAGACTTAGAAGTTTTCCGCCAATGTTAAGTGTGTGTTTTCTGTAAAATACCTTATCTTTCACGCCGGAATATATTTTTAATGTGTTTTTAGGGTTGTTCTAATTCTACGAAAGAAAATTGGCAAGTCAAACTGAGATAGAGTATAAATTTATAATCAGCAAATGCAGGTCTTTGTTTGAAAAGAAAACAATTGATTATGGAACTGCCTGGCGTATTATGCGGCTCCCGTCCATTACTGACCAGATTTTTATCAAAGCACAACGGATCCGTTCCATACAGGAGAAAGGCAAGCAGCTTGTAGAAGATGATGTTAATGCAGAGTTTATCGGAATTATAAATTATTGTGTAATAGCCCTGATACAGATGTTCCTTCCACAGGATGCAGCGTTAGAACTGGATCATGAATTTGTTATTAAAAGGTATAATGAAGAAGTTCAGGCCACTATGGACCTGTTCCTTTTGAAAAACCACGATTATGGTGAGGCATGGAGAGAAATGCGGGTAAGTTCTATTACTGATATTATACTGATGAAAATACACAGGACCAAACAGATCGAAGACAACGGTGGTAAAACCCTGGTTTCAGAAGGCCTCGATGCTAATTACCGGGACATGCTGAATTATGCTGTATTTGCTTTGATCCGTTCTGGCTATGCCAATTAACTTGTTGAACATTTTTACTTTTGCAATTATTAACAAAAAGTATTGATACTGAATGAAGTATATTAACCAGTTTTGCAGGTTTTCTGTTGGGCTTTTGTTTATCATTTCTGGTTTAATAAAGCTGAACGACCCGATTGGTACTGCCATCAAAATGGAAGAATATTTCGAGGTTTTTGCCTCAGATTTTAGTTCAGTCTTTCAAGTCCTTGTGCCCTATTCACTTGCCATAGCCATAGCCATGATAGTGCTGGAAGTGATTCTGGGTGTTGCAGTTATCATTTATTATCAGATGAAAACCACAACATGGTTGCTACTTTTGCTGATATTATTTTTCACATTCCTTACCTTCTATTCAGCCTATTTTAATAAAGTTACAGATTGTGGTTGTTTTGGAGATGCATTGAAACTGGCACCCTGGACTTCCTTTACAAAAGATCTTATTTTGTTGGTTTTGATCCTGATTTTGTTTTTTCAGCGGGGCAAGTTCAAAACCTGTTACCAGCCTTTAAGTTCTCATATTGTCATGGCACTTGTGGCATTCTTTTCATTGTATATGGCCTATTTTACCATCAATCATTTACCTTTTATTGATTTCAGGGCATATAAAAACGGGGCAAATATTCCCAAACTGATGAAGGCTTCTGCTCCGATAAAATATAAATATGTATTAACGAAGGAGGATAAAGAATTTGTATTTGAAACATACCCGACAGATACCAGCTATAAGTTCAAATCCATGGAAGTCGTGAACAAACAGGACTTGCCTAAGATTACAGATTATGCTGTTTGGAACGATGAAGGCAATTTTACACAGGAAAGCTTAACAGGTAAAAAGTTCTTTATTTTTATACTGGATGCTAAAAATGCATCTACCAGAAATATTGAAAAGATAAAAACACTTGCCAAAGATTTAGAAACAAAAGATGTTACAACTTGGCTTGTTACCGGCTCTGATCCAAATACAATTGCAACATTCAGAAATGAAAATCAATTGTCTGTGGCTGTTTATTTTGCCGATGCGACTGTTATAAAAACAATTATCAGAAGTAATCCCGGACTTGTGTTAATGCAGGAGGGTGTTGTGAGAGGGAAATGGCATTTTAAAGATGCCCCAGAATTGGAAGATGTGATGGCCTCCTTCAAAGATTTATCTTTGACAAAATAGGTTTAATTAAATATTGTCATCTACTTTAAAGAATTGATTTTCAAATAATTTAAAACATTTATGCTGTTTATTTTTCTTGGTTTTATTGTCCTTATCGCCTCTTTTGCACTAAACCGTAATACGGACTTTTATCACAAATTCGGAAATATTTTTAAGGTTGTAGGCGTATTGCTCGTAAGTGTAGGGTTCTTGTCTTCTTCAATCAAGCAAATAGATGCAGGGGAAGTGGGAGTAAAATCCCTTTTCGGAAAGGTAGATGAAGGGGTACTGGAGAGTGGTTTGAATTTTGTAAATCCTTTGGTGCAGGTAACCAGGTTTAATACCAAAACCCAAAATTATACCATGAGTTCTCTTCATGACGAAGGGCAGCAAGCAGGAGATGACGCAATCCGGGTTTTAAGTGCAGATGGTTTGGAAGTTGTGATCGACCTTACTGTTTTATATAAAATATATCCTGACAAGGCACCTCAGATCCTAAGGCAAATTGGTACAGATTATACCAGCGTTATTGTAAGGCCGGTTTCAAGGACGAGAATACGTGACAATGCGGTTTTTTACGATGCAGTTGCCCTGTACTCTTCTAAAAGAGCTGAATTTCAGGACAGGATTTTTAAAGATATTCAGGCCGATTTTAAATCCCGTGGGATTGCCCTGGAGCAATTGCTTATCAGGAATATCAATTTGCCTGAATCTGTAAAGCTTTCAATAGAATCGAAAATCAATGCAGAACAGGAATCCCAAAAAATGAAATTTGTTTTGGACAAAGAAAAGCAGGAGGCCGATCGGAAAAGGGTTGAAGCACAAGGAATTGCCGATTACCAGAAAATCTTAAGTTCAGGATTATCAGATAAGCAATTGCAATACGAATTGATAAAAGCGCAAAAGGAAATAGCCACTTCTCCAAATGCCAAAGTAATTATACTTGGTGGTGGAAAAGGAACGCCAGTAATTCTCAGCACAGAAAAATAGTAAAAAAATCAGATGGAATTAGTTGTAAAGGATTGTAATGGTGTGGTTTTAAAGGATGGCGACACAGTTCATCTTACTAAAAGTTTGAAGGTGAAGGGAAGTGCTTCTGTCTTGAAACAAGGTGCCTCAGTGAAAAATATAAAACTAACCAATAGCGCTGACGAAATTGAAGGTAAGGTGAATAACCAGATGATGGTATTGAAAACCAGTTTTGTTAAAAAGTCATAGAAAATATCCTTACAATGCCTGAACGGTTATAATGCCTATGAAAGCATTAGCAATTTTCATTATTGTTCCAAATGCAATTTAAAACGTTACCGGAGGCAAAAAGCAACCCATTTCAATTCTTTAAAGATGCGATTGGAAGTTTAGTGGCCTTTTCTCCGTTAACTGTTAAAGTATAATTTCAATTCCTTAAAGGTGCGATTGGAAGTACATCAGGAAACCCTCTTCCAGATTCCTTCTCTATATTTCAATTCCTTAAAGGTGCGATTGGAAGTAAATTATTGTCGCTACTTACTTTAGATCTTCCAGTATTTCAATTCCTTAAAGGTGCGATTGGAAGAGCCTCGTCAGTTACAGGACTAACAGCCCCTGTCCTATTTCAATTCCTTAAAGGTGCGATTGGAAGTCTAAAAAGATACAGAGGAAAGAAATGGATATACTATTTCAATTCCTTAAAGGTGCGATTGGAAGTTTACGTCTTCAACATCTTTTTGCTG
>JANYCH010000008.1 GCA_025360395.1 Cytophagales bacterium
AAGATTTTACACTTGTCAGGCTTGGGTTAAGCAACAGGAACAAAATTAAAAATACTGTCAGAAATCTTAAAGATCTTAGCAGCCATGTTAAAGGCTTGTTCCAAATGGTATTTCCTGAGTAAAATAACCAGGAAAGGCCAAAAGATATAGCAATTATGACCAGCAGCCACCAGGCAGATTGTTCTAAAGAGAAGTAAAAAGAATTCATTAAGTCGCTAATTTACTTTTTTCATTAGAAATAGCATGAAAGCATTTCGTAAACTCGTTTACTTTATTTTACTTTTGCAAAAAACAATAAAACTATGCGCTTAATTTCTTCCTTGATTATAATATCACTTTTTGCCTTTTCATGTGAGAATAATGCTCCGTCTGAAAAAAAGGAAACTGACCCAAAAGCTGATACTAATGCCATATCTGCCTCTGCCGTGCCTGTAGACACTGCAAACTTGCCTAAATTTTCTTTTCAGGAGTCAGAATTTGATTTCGGTCAGATAAAAGAAGGAGATGTGGTGAAACACACATTTAAATTTACGAATACAGGAAAAAGCAATCTTTTGATCTCAGACGCAAGGGGAAGCTGTGGATGTACAATCCCAAGTTACCCAAAAGAACCTATAGCCCCAGGTGCAGAAGGTACAATAGATGTACAATTCAACAGCAAAAATAAGACCGGAGCTAACCAAAAATTTGTTTCAATCGTAGCTAATACTTATCCGGAAGTTTCCAGTATAAGCATAAAGGCAACTGTTGAACCTAAAGACGTATCAACAGGACCTTTAGCCCATTAAGAGGATTAAGGTGGTATAATCCTCAAATATGTATTATGGCAAAGCTATCTTCCCAGATTCAGACTTTGCTAAAAGCCATTAGCCCTTACCTATATACCTTTTTAACCTATTTCTCAATATCGTCCCTGTGTCTCAATTTTTTATCATCTACATTTTTATTCAGAAACTCATTAAGTTTTTCAATTGGTAAGCTTGATTGAATCTGGCCAAACTTATCAATAGAGATCTGGAACCCATCCAAATCAGGATGTACTTTGGGTTGTGAATTTTTTTTATCCTTTGCCATGGTGGGTAAATTTAATACTCCTTTGCATATCTCAAATAAATCTCGCAAAGTTTATGCCATTATCAAATATACTTTATCAAATTTACTGGCTCTCTTTATAATATTTTCTGATGTCACTAATGTTCAGCCAGTTGCCTGATATTACCAAAGGTAAAATAATATCACTTTCTATTAATTCTGAAATTGAATATTTAATAACTGACAGCAGGAACGTAAGTCCTGGCAAGGCTTCATTATTTTTTGCCATCAAAGGCAAAAATCACAATGGTAATTTATTTCTGAAAGAGCTTTATGCAAAAGGTGTCCGCCAATTTGCGATAGAAGACGAAAGCAGGATTTCTGATCTTCCTTTATCGGAATGCAATGTTATTTTAGTCAATAACAGTATTCATACTCTTCAGGATATAGTTTCCTTTCACAGGAATAAATTTAATACTAAAGTCATAGGTATTACCGGTAGCAATGGAAAAACAATAGTAAAGGAATGGTTAAATCAGCTATTATCGCCAGATTATAAAATAGCAAAAAGTCCTAAAAGTTATAATTCCCAGATTGGAGTACCACTTTCTGTTTGGCAATTAAATTCGCAACACAACCTGGGAATTTTTGAAGCAGGGATATCCAAGCCTGGGGAAATGGACAGGCTTCAAAAAATTATCAAGCCTACAATTGGCATATTTACCAACATTGGCCCAGCACATTCTGAAGGCTTCAAATCGAATATTGAAAAGATAGAAGAGAAGGCAAAGCTGTTTACTAGTTGCCATTCAATAATCTACCGAAAAGATAACCCCGAATTAGATATTTGCCTTAACAGTTTATTTAAAAAGGATACTCTCATTTCCTGGTCTTTCGAAGGCGAAGCAACATATAAAATAGCTGTATTGGATCAGGGAATTAAATCTACTTCTGTTTCTGTTGAATACAAATCCGGTAAAAGCTGGTTCGTGCTGCCATTCAAGGATGATGCTTCACTCGAAAATGCCATACATTGCATTATTACCATGCTTCATTTGAAAATTTCAAATGAAATAATTCAAAGCAGGATTGCCGCACTCAATAATATTCCGATGCGTCTGGAATTAAAGGAAGGCAGAAATAATTCTTATATAATTGACGATACATATAACAATGACCTTGAAGGATTGAAAATTGCCTTACAGTTTATGCAACAGCAAAACCTGAAGAAAAAGAAGGTCCTTATACTTTCAGACATGCTTGAGACCGGCAAACCCGATCAATTGGTTTTTCAAGAGATTTCAGAAGTTATATCACAAAATGAAATTCACCAATTAATAGGAATAGGTTCAGGAATGATGAACAACCGATCGTTTTTTCCAAAGGGTTCCCTGTTTTATTCCACAACCAATTCCTTTATTGATAAATTGGAAGATCTTGGTTTCAGCAATTCTCTGATCCTGATAAAAGGGGCACGTGTTTTTGAATTTGAAAAAATAGTGCGATCTCTTTCATATAAGATTCACAGGACTGTACTAGAAATAAACCTTAATGCATTAGCACACAATTTTAATGTGTTCCGACAAATGCTGGAACCAACTACTAAAATCATGGTAATGGTGAAGGCTTTTGCATATGGAAGCGGAAGCCACGAAGTTGCTCACCTTTTGCAATATCAGAAAGCAGATTATTTGGCGGTAGCTTATAGTGATGAAGGAATTGCCTTGAGGGAGAATAATATAAGTATCCCAATTATGGTGATGAACCCCGCGCCTGAAGAATTTTCTAAACTATTGCAGTATAACCTAGAGCCTGAAATTTATAATTTTCGCTTGCTGAATGAATATAATGCATTTATAAGCAATTCAAATCCTGATTCTTTAACTGGTTTTCCACTGGTGCATTTGGCAATAGACTCTGGTATGCACAGGTTGGGCTTTGAGAAGCATCAAATTGAAGATTTATGCAGGGTTTTAAAAAACTCACAATTTAAAGTTGCTTCTGTTTTTAGCCATTTTGCAGGTGCGGATGAAGCCAAACACGATGACTTTTCATACCAACAGGCCAATTCCTTTAAGATTATGGCTGATCAGATTGAATCTGAATTAAATTATAAGGTTATAAAGCATATTGTTAATTCTGCTGGTATCACAAGACTGCCTCAATTTCAATTTGACATGGTGAGGTTGGGTATTGGTTTATATGGAATAGAAGCCGAAGGTCACCCCTTTAATAGAAAATTAGAAAACGTGAGTACTTTGAAAACTGTAATTTCCCAGATCAGGACTGTTAAAAAAGGAGAATCTATTGGATATAGCAGAAAGGGAATTGCCGATGAAGATATTCAGGTTGCCACAGTAGCAATTGGTTATGGGGACGGATATTCAAGAAAATTCAGCGGAGGCGTTGGAAAAATGTATTTAAAGGGCCAGGCGGCACCCATTATCGGCAATGTATGCATGGATCTTACAATGCTGAACGTTACAGGTATTGATGCGCAGGAAGGAGATGAAGTGATTATATTTGGAAAGGAAATTTCGGTAAATGAAATGGCCTCATCAATTGGGACAATTTCTTACGAAATCCTGACAAATGTGAGCGAAAGGGTAAAACGTATTTTCTATATTGATTAAACAATTGATGTAATGTTTCTGTGATTAATCAATTTTATATGATTGCTAACAATTTTTAGATAATCATGTTTTTGTCTAAATAAGTTATGTTATTAATCTAACCTTTTAAATATCGAATTGGCATAATTCAAAAATAGAATTATTTCCCTGTAATTTTTAGTTATTGAATTCTTATAAATATCCAAAATTTGTTTTGGATTCATCAATTGAATTGCATCATATTTGCAGGAATTTCAAACCAAAATATTTAAATTAACACAAAATGAAAAAAATAATTGTTTTAGCATCTTTATTAGGTGCCGCACTTTTATCCAATGCTCAAGTATCTTTTGGTCCTGTTGTTGGAATAGGAGTTCAAGGTCCAAGATCATTAAGTTATTCTTCTAACACTACTTCTACAACTGTAACCACAAATGATGCAGGCCAGGAAGTTGACAGGCAAAACCATTCAGGGGGTGGAGCTATTACATTGCCTGCTGTTACAGCGGGTTTATCATATAATTTAGGTGTCCAAGCTAAGATAGAATTGGGTAAGTATGTAGCACTTTCTCCTTCTTTAGTTTTTATGCACACAAGTTCTAAATCTACTTCAGCATCTTTCTTTGGAACTTTCACTTCTAAAGAGTCAATGAATTATATTTCTCTTCCTATATTATTACAAGGCCAATATCCAATAAATGATAAAATAACAGTTGGGTTAGGTGTAGGACCTCAATTTAGTTTTTTTGTAGGTGGAAAAGGAGAATCAACTTCAGGTGGTGTAACCTCTAAATCAAAACTTAAAGGTAAAAGCACTATCAAAGAAGCAGATGCTGAATCGGCAGAAAAAGCCAATTCTGATACAGACTTGAATAATAATATTGATTATGTAAAACCATTATTAATCTCTCTTAATATTGCACCTTTTGTACAATTTAAATTGGGTGGTATGAGCCTTCTGGTAAGCCCTACATACTATATAGGATTATCTAATATTTACCCTGCTTCTAAATATACTTCTACAAGTGTTCAGAAATATGGTACTTTTACATCTACCACAACTAATAATATTGATGAAAAACCTTCAGCTAAATTGGGAGGATTTGGTCTTAACGTAGCATTACTTTTCGGCGGAGGAAAATAGTCCCGCCTAACAAATATGTAAAA
>JANYCH010000047.1 GCA_025360395.1 Cytophagales bacterium
CCAATGGCCAACTTCCAGTCAGTCACTGTCAACCGTTAACCAATTGCCAACTTTCATACACCCACTCACAACTCGAAACCCACAACTCACAACTACTTCTTATAATACCTCATTGCTTCAGGTAGTTCCTTCTGAATAGCGGCGATACGTTTTTCATCTGCTGGGTGGGTAGACAAAAATTCCGGTGGTTTTTGTCCGCCCTGAACTTTCATTCTTTGCCAGAAAGATACTGCGACGTTAGGATCATAACCAGCCATGGCCATAAAAATCAGCCCAATATGGTCGGCCTCAGATTCATGTAAACGGCTATAAGGCAATAAAACTCCTACCTGAGAACCAATAGCAAAACTTTGCAGGAATAGTTGTTGAGTTAAAGCAGGTTTTTGTGCGAGGGCAACAGAAAGTGCTTGGCCACCAGTTTGGACAGCAAGCTCCTGGCTCATCCTTTCCCCACCATGGTTTGCAATTGCATGGGCTATTTCATGCCCTAAAACTACTGCCAAGCCTGATTCATCCTGAACAACCGGTAAGATTCCAGTGTATACCACCACTTTCCCCCCTGGCATACACCAGGCATTAACTTCGTTACTTTCAACCAGGTTAAATTCCCATTTGAAATTCGCTAACTGCGAGCTAAGGTTATTCTGTGCCATGTATTGCTCAACCGCTT
The DNA here is from genome assembly GCA_025360395.1 of Cytophagales bacterium. GTDB lineage: Bacteria > Bacteroidota > Bacteroidia > Cytophagales > UBA9547 > UBA9547. Next base: position 671 of record JANYCH010000047.1, read on the forward strand.
TCTGGATGCGTTGTCCGCAGTTTTTTACCATCGCAGTTTGCTGGGCATCGGTTGATAGCTTATTCGTTGACAAAAACTGTTGGTACTGTGTGTAACTAAGAGATTGCATTTCACTTGCTGGTATGAAACTGAGTTGGTTACGGCCTGTAACAGCAACTTTAGAGCATGATGATAACAGAATTAAGGTAGTGACTGGAAATAAAAATAGTTTCTTCATGTTTGAATTTTTTTAAGTAATCAAAATTAGTATACCAACGCTATTATTCCACTACCATTAGCTTTGCAAAGCTTAGCAATAAAGTTTTCTCGCCTTCTGTAGCGAAGTTTATCTTGGCTTTTTTATCAGAACCACCATAATCCAGTGCAATCACTGTTCCGATTCCAAACTTTTGATGTTCTACTTTCACGCCGGGTTGTAACAATGAAATGTCGCTTGCCTGGAAATTTGGATTGGGAACATAATTGGTTGGATTTGCTTTTTGTAAGGTCCTTACTTTCAGCAAGTGGGCAGGTGTGGCGCGGTCAACTAGAATGTTTTGGGTAATGTCTCTTGGTGCCGGACTGAATTTTTTGTCAAAACTCATGAAGTCTTTTCCAACGTCGTCCAGAAATCGGCTTGGTTCACAAGGCTTTAGCTTACCAAATCTATATCTGGTAGTAGCGAAACTAAAAGTCAGTTTCTTTTCTGCCCTTGTTATTGCCACATAAAACAACCTTCTTTCTTCTTCCAGGTCGGCACGTGTTTCCATGCTCATCTGGGATGGGAAAAGTTCTTCTTCCATTCCAACAATGTACACATTCCTGTATTCCAGCCCTTTAGCTTGGTGAATGGTCATCATGCTTACTTTGTCGTTGTCGTCTTTGTCGTTGTCTGCATCGGTTAGCAATGCGACTTCCTGGATAAAAGCAGAAAGGCTTCTGTCCTCCCTTTCCGGATCGATAGAGAATTCTTTAATAGCATTCAATAACTCCTGAAGGTTTTCATAGCGGGCAACCCCTTCAATACTTTTATCATCGTATAATTCACGGAGAATTCCTGAAGTTTTGGCAATATAAGTGGCCGCTTCAAAGGCATCCTTGCCCTGCACCATTATTTCAAAGCTCTTTATGAGAGTTGCAAAGCTTACAACAGTTTCAGCGCTTCTACCTGGAAGTATTTTATCAAAATTTGACAGCACATCCCACAAAGAGGCTCCCTGATCATTTGCAACTACAATGATTTTGGCAAAAGTAGTATCTCCAATGCCTCTTTTTGGATAGTTGATAATCCTTTTCAGTGCCTGTTCATCATTGTGGTTAATAGTAAAGCGAAGGTATGAGAGAAGGTCCTTTATTTCTTTCCTTTGATAAAAAGATAGGCCTCCATAAATCCTGTAGGGAATGTTCATTCTTCGCAGGGCTTCCTCCATTGAACGGGACTGTGAATTGGTCCTGTATAAAATGCAAAAATCTGAGTTTCTTAGAGATCCGTGCATTTTTTCCTGGAAAATGGAAGATGCGACAAGCCTTCCTTCTTCCGAGTCTGAAGTAGCCTTGATTAACTCTATCAAAGGTCCATCTTCGTTGGCCGTGAATACATTTTTGCGTAATTGTGCTTTGTTTTTGGCAATTACACTATTAGCAGCATTAACAATTACCTGGGTGCTTCTGTAATTCTGTTCAAGTTTAAATACTTTCAAGTCAGAATAATCCTTTTCAAAATTTAAAATATTCTGAATATCTGCCCCACGGAAACCGTAAATACTTTGGGCATCGTCTCCTACAACGCAAATATTTTCAAAAACTGCAGCCAATTTTCTGGTGATCGAATATTGTGAAATATTAGTATCCTGAAACTCATCTACCATTACATATTTAAACCTGTGTTGGTATTTGTGTAAAACATCTTCATG
>JANYCH010000055.1 GCA_025360395.1 Cytophagales bacterium
TGATCATCCGGTAAAGATCAGGAATTTCATCAGGGCTATCCTGCAAATCTGCATCAAGTGTAACTACAACGTCTCCCTGACATGCTTGAAAACCCATATGGAGTGCTGCCGATTTCCCATTGTTCGTATTGAACCGAATCCCTTTCACTTCTAAAAACCTGGTTGATAAGTTCTCTATCACTTCCCAGGAAGAATCTGAACTACCATCATCTACCAGGATTATTTCAAAACTGAATTTATTTATACTCAGGACTCTCTTAATCCACTCACAAAGCTCAGTTAATGATTCCTCTTCGTTATAAAGTGGGACGACAACGCTTATATCAAATTTATTTTTCATTCCCTGCCGAATGTGGTTCTTTAACAAAAAGTGCTACCAAAATACTTAAAAATACTCCAATGACTAAATAAAGGATGATAGTAAAGACTGAAATAGTTACAGGATTAGAAACCAGGTCAACAATCTGCTTAAATACAGCATCATCTCCTCCCTTGTAAATCAGAGATTTGCTTTTATACATTGCTTCCTCAATAGCTGTATTCCCTATTGCTAAAATAATAACCAACACTAAAAGACTGTTGACCAACCCTGCAACAAAGGAGACCTTCATTCCCAGGAAAAAAGCATTCTTAAAATCGAGGCTTTCTTCGGATTTCTCTTTATATTCTTTGCAACAAAAAAATATTTCCGCTCCTAAAACTACCATCATCAGGTTTTGCGATAGGGCCATGGATGCGCCGATTAAAGGCAACATCACAGAGAAACATAAAACAATTACGAAAGTATAAACCCCGTATTTTAAAATCATCAGATTCTTTTCCTTGCTCGTCATCTAAATTTTTTCTTCATTATAAAGAGTCCGCCTCATTACAAAAGCAGCAATGACCGCAAAAATTAAAAGAATAAAAAACCGCTTATAAAATTCATCCCACATTATGTCTGCCACAGTTATTTTTTCCAGGCTGATCAATCCTTCATTAAAAGATTCCAGGCTCATGGTTTTCAAATAATCATTTTTCATGGAAGAAATAAACATTTTCGATTCCTGTTTGTGGTTAACTAAAACCTGGGGGTTGAACTGGCTCAGATAAAGGCCAATAAGCAGGGAATAAAATAGACAGGCAAAGAAGTTCATCAAAGAAGTAAATAAAAACGCTTGAGGAAAATGTATTTTACCTCCTAATTGCTTTTCCCTCAAATACCATAAAGTCGGAAAGAACATGGCGAACATGAGAATATATCCGAAAGCCTTACTTGCCCCTAAAGGGTTGATATTTAAAGCCGATCCTGCAAGAAAAAACAGAAAACAAACGATGGCAGAAACGGCCCCGGCAAGAAATGAAAAAGTAAAAAATTTAGACAAAATTAGTTTCTTAAATCTATGAATTTGTTCTTGTTAAATATCGCTAAAACTTTGCCTTTAAGTTCATTCCCGATTTCCGGTGAGTTTCTGGATTTGGATTTCACATTCCTGTAAACCCAATTCATTCCCGGATCAAATACGGTAAGGTTGGCTTCCTCCCCTACTTTAAAACGAGGCATTTGCAGATTTAGTATTTCTCTTGGTTTCCTGGAAATCAAATCAATCAGTTCTTGTACTTCTAATATTGAGTTAGCTTTATTTAAAAGTGAGTAGGCTGTTTCAAGCTGGATCATTCCAAAATCTGCATGGTCAAATTCGAGGTTTTTAGATTCCTCATCCTGAGGGGCATGATCGGTTATGATCGCATCTATTGTTCCATCTTTTAAGCCTTTCCACAATTCCGTTTGATCTTTTTTTGATCTTAATGGTGGATTGGTTTTATAATTGGTATCAAAAGAAAATAAATAGCTGTCGTCGTAAACTAGGTTTGCTACAGCCACATCACAGGTTACTTTTAACCCTTCAGCTTTGGCTCTGCGCACTTTCTCCACCGATCCTGAAGTAGAAATCTTACTAAAATGAAGACTTCCGGTGGTGTACCTCAACAATGAAAGGTTCCTGTCAATTATTATGTCTTCTGAAACACTTGGAATACCTTTTTGTCCAAGAAAAACACTCTGTTCACCTTCATGCATCACACCATGTAAGCTCAATGACTTATCTTCAGAATGCACCATCAAAATTCCATTTACCTGACTTAGGTATTGGATCAAACGCACCATCATGCCTGAATCTTCTATGGTATGCCCACCATCGCTGAAAGCCACTGCCCCAGCCTCCTTCAAATCCAATATTTCAGACATTTGCTTTCCTTGCAGGTTATCCGTAGCAGCAGCTATAACGTGGATCTTAACAGGTAGGTCTTTAGATTTTGAGTGGATGTAATAAATGTTTTCCTTATTCTGAATGCAAGGCTTTGTATTCGGAAGGCAAGCCAATTCGGTGAAACCGCCTGCCATTGCAGCACTTACGCCTGAAACAATATTTTCTTTAAACTCATAACCCGGATCGCCTAATTTGCAACCCATATCAAACCAACCGATCGATACACAAAGGTTTCCGGATTCAATTACAGAAAGACCGTTTCCATCTATTAAGTCTTCAATAGCAGCAATTTTGCCATCCTGGACCAAAATATCTTTAACCTTTCCACTGATAGAATTATCATAGGATATGATTCTCGCCTTTTTTAGAAGTATTTTCATTAATCTTAAACACTTTGTTTCAAGCCAGTCTTATAAAAGCGGGCAATTAATATTTCAAACACTAAAAATAAGAAACTTATAAAGACCAAAACCTTCCAATATTTGAAATATCCTTTTCCCTCAAGGTCTTTTTGATCATTTTCAAAATCTGTACCTTTTACAATCTTGATGTTCGGGTGGTTTTTAAATTTGCGCTGAAGTTCTTCTACTGTATAAAAAGAAAGTTCTGATTCCGCTTTATCATTATTGACCCCAAAGGCAGCCAGGGTTGAGTCCTTCTTGTTTTTGATGTTCCAGATCCCGGGATAAAGGCCCTGTTCGGGTATCAGAAGCTTAAACTTTCCATTCTCTATTTTTTGTTCGGGAACGACTTTGGTGTTTTTGTTTTCCAGGCTTAAAACATCGTCTGACATTATTTTTTGAGGTTTAAATTCTATTGAAGTAGTTGATCCAAAATAATATGGCCTTACGTGGTCTTTTACTGATCTTTCTGCGATTTTGTAAAGAATAGGCAGAAACAAGGCACTCCTGCTAAATGGCCCGTTGTCTGACAAATCAAATCCACAAACATAAATGCTGCCTTTCCCAACATTAAACCTTGCAATCAAAGGTTGTCCGCTGGTAGCCTTCAGGATAATTTCATGAGGGCTTTTGATAGAACAAACCGGCTTGATCGCTGTAAGGTTTGAAAGAGAAGGTCGTTTTTCGAAAATATTAGCAAAAAATGGATTATTCAAATCAGGGATATCTACCTGTAATTCTGTTTTAGGGCTACTTGTGATGATGGGTTGGCCAGCCAGGCTATTGAACTTTTGAAAGTCAGACTCAGACCAATTGGTTTGGGGGAAAAGCAAAAGGGTTTTACCTTCTTTGACTGCATTTATAAAACCAGCAACTGAGTTTACTTTATTATTCACTATGATTAATGATGATTGGGAGACCAATTCAGTAATAGGCGCATTGTTTTGTACCGATTTTAAATTGAAAATATTCTCTTGGGAATATGCTAGGGAAACAGGATCTGGTCCTGCCATGCCTGACCCAACATACAAAATACGAACCTTGTCTGCGGTAGAAACTGAAAAATGAAAATGATTATCAAAATTCCATGAATTATCTTTGATGACGATTTCGCCAGGATAATTTCCGGCTGATTTAAGGAATAAAGGAAAACTGACGGTCTCACTTCCACCGGCAGAAATATTTAATGCTTTGCTTGAAACAGAAACCTCATTTAATTTAAATTCTACAATCGCGTCCTTCGCTTCCTCAATTCCAGAATTCCGGAGTTTTACAAAAAGTACCATTTCCAGATTTGGCTTTATAAAATTTTCTGATACCCATAAACTGTCCACAAAAACATTGAATTTTCGGGATTGATTTTCAAAGTGAACCAGGTTTAACTGATCTTTGGTTGCAGTGTCGATCCTGTTTCCAAAGGAAGTTTGAAAATCGGAAACTATTACCTTATTGAGGGACAATCCCTTATCATGGTTTAAAAACACCCTTAATAATCTCGCTGAATTATATTCACAATCGCCATTAAAGTTGCCGGCTCCCCCGAGGCTATCTTTCAAGACCCTGCTTTTAATTGCGCTAATGCCTGAAAGGCCGTTTTCACATACACTTGGGGAGTTGTCAAAAAAATATTTTGCTTTTGTATTTTCAACCAAGCGAAGGCCTTTTTTAATTGGATTCAGAAAGGCCAGCACCAAAAATGCGAGTAGTGATAAACGCATTAAAAGTAGAAGAATGTGTAAAATCCTGTTTACAGATACTGTGCTTTTTTTTATTGCGAGCAGGTGCTCAATATTGCTTATAAAAACCTTTTTATATTTTCTGGTCCCAAAAAAATGGATAAGAACAGGAATCGCAAGGCATAAAAATGCATAGAAAAATATTGGATTCAGGAAAACCATTCCGACAAAAATACATCATCCTTTTTCAAAAAACTATACAAAATGAATGTGGTAAAGAATTTTTATAACTGGAATGGAAGGTAGAAATTGGATTATAGATTTTTTTTGATCAGGACTTTAAAAAAAAAAGATTACCATAAAATTGATCAATAGTTCATTTGAAGATGGCATTTCAAGTTAGGCATATAACAAACCCACCGAACAAGTTTTGATAAACTTATTTGATGGGTTTAAATGATCAGCTTCTTCCCTACTATTTTTTCTTAACAGGCTTTATACCAGCTTTAACCAACAATTCTACTATATTAGTTTGTCCATACTCCTGCGCAATTCCGGCAGCATTATAAATAGAATAACCAATAAATTTATTTCCTCCGTTTGATGTAACCATATCTAAATTAGCCTTGGCATCAATAAATTTTTGAACGACGTCTACTTTTCCAGAGGCAGATGCCAGCATCAGCGAGTTTACATCAAACATCATTACATTTTTTTTACGCCCTTCTCTTTCATTTAACAAATCAAATGAATGAAAAAATGTAAGGTTTAAGCTAGCACCTGCATCAATGAGGATTAGAGCAGATTCAGATCCTTTTTTGGATTCACATGCGTAAGCAAGGGCTGGTCTTTTTGTCATTGATAATAGATTTAAATCGGCCTTGTTATTTATTAAAGTAGAGATGGCATTTGACCGGTTAGCATCTGCTGCATATATCAAGGCAGTTTCGTTAGTTGTATTGGCCCTTGCGTTTATATCGGCTTTTGAATTCAACAAAACAATCATCATCTCCTCTATAGTTGAATAGTCACTCTCTTTAGGGTTTTTAAGTCTTTCAGATACTGTCAGTCCTGCTTTTTCGAGAAAGGGAATCTGTGACTTAATTGTTGTTACCCTTTCAGTTGGCGTTTTACCACTTTTCGCTAATATCAAAAGAGGGGTAAATCCATTAGGGTCTTTAAAATTCACATCCGCACCAGCGTCTATCAAAACTTTTAATGCATTTGCCTGATTACCATTAAATGCAGCTAGCCATAAAGCTGAATGGCCTAAACCATCTACGGCTTTTATATCAGCACCTGCTTTTAATAATAAGCCAATGCTTTCGGTTTCACCCCATGTTGCTGCAGATAACAATGGATTTTTCAGGTTCACGTTTGCCTTTGCGTTAATAAGGATTTGCACAGCATCAGGAAACCACACAGAACTTACCAGCGGAGTATTTCCATTTCCGTCGAGGGCGTTAACATCAGCACCGTTCGAAATAGATGTTTTTATTGCTTCGATATCGTGTTTTTTTGCTGCATTAGCTAAATCCTGAGTAGGATCTGCAAAGCTTATTGCAGGAATTAAGGCCAATAAAAGAATGTGAAAAGGTTGTTTTTTCATAGTAAATAATAAAATGTTTGAAAAATCTGACTAAAAGTTATTTCTAAATTATTAAATCTTTCTGGAATATAAAAAACAAATAAGTACATAATATTTTTACCGGTCATATTTAAAAATATAAATTGGGATGTATATAACTTAATCCCCTTTTATAGATGATTTGTAAAATAGGGGCTTAATCAATCGTTCGGAAACACACGCTAGCTTCAGAGAAACTCCCAAGCCTCAGCAATTCAGATTAACGCATTAATGGGTAAAAATCATATTCTGTATTGAAATTTAGCTCAATACCTCCATACAGCCGTTTTTAAGCACTTTTTTGGCACGGATTTTAAGATATGAATAATAATACAATAAAAATTCTAATATGATAAAGCAGGATGACCTTAATCAGTTAAGTGAAGGTGAAGGACAGTTTAATGAAGGCATAATAACTGAAAGAATATCCTTAGGAAATAATGTAAAAATCTATCCGGGAAGCCCTTTCCCTTTGGGAGCAACCTGGATGGGAAACGGAGTTAATTTTGCCTTGTATTCTGATAATGCCACGGAGATTGAATTATGTCTTTTCGATTCACCAAACGATAAAGTTGAAAGTACCAAAATCAAGATTACAGAGAGGAACCACCAGATATGGCATGTATTTCTTCCGGAAGCTAAACCCGGACAATTATATGGGTATCGCGTCCATGGGCCGTACGATCCTGTAAACGGCCACAGGTTTAACCCAAACAAGGTCCTTATTGATCCTTATGCTAAGGCCATTGCAGGTGATATATTGTGGGATGATGCCCTTTTCGGTTACGAAATAGGTAATCCTGAAGAAGATCTGAGCTTCAGTTCATTGGATAGTGCTGCCTTTATTCCCAAAAGCGTTGTTATAGATCATAATTTTGATTGGGAGGGGGTTCAAAGTCCCAGAACACCCTATTATAAAACTATAATCTATGAAACCCATGTTAAAGGTTTTACAAAACTTTGTTCTGAAATTCCGGAAAATATCCGGGGAACATACGCAGCCATTGCTCACCCGGTAACAATTGAATATTTAAAAAAACTGGGGATCACTGCTATAGAACTTATGCCAGTTCATCATTTTGTACAGGACCATCATCTGATACAAAAAGGGTTGGCTAATTATTGGGGCTACAATACAATTGGATTCTTTGCTCCTGATCCACGTTATGCCGCCACAGGAAATACAGGAGAGCAGGTGACTGAGTTTAAAAACATGGTCAAAGAACTTCATAAAGCTGGAATTGAGGTGATACTTGACGTTGTTTATAACCACACAGCAGAAGGAAATGAAATGGGCCCTACCCTATCATTTAAAGGAATTGACAATGTTAGCTATTACAGGCTCTGCGATGGTGAAAAAAGACGGTATTACGACTATACTGGAACAGGAAATACTTTAAATGCCAATCTTCCAAACGTGCTCCGCCTTATCATGGACAGTTTAAGATATTGGATATTAGAAATGCATATAGATGGATTTCGCTTCGACCTGGCTGCGACCTTGGCCCGTGAATTACATGCAGTAGACAGGCTAAGTTCATTCTTTGATATTATCCACCAGGACCCGGTAATTTCTCAGGTCAAGCTTATTGCTGAACCATGGGATGTTGGTGAAGGCGGTTACCAGGTAGGTAAATTCCCACCCGGATGGGCTGAATGGAATGGTATGTTCAGGGATTGCATACGGAATTATTGGAAAGGGGCTGACAGTGTGCTAGGAGAATTTGCATCTCGTTTTACCGGAAGTCCTGATCTTTACCAGGGAGATTACAGGAAACCTACGGCAAGCATAAATTTTATTACTGCCCATGACGGTTTTACATTGAATGACCTTGTTTCATATAACGATAAGCATACTGCTGCCAATGGCGAAAATGAAATGGATGGTGAAAAACACAACAATTCGTGGAATTGCGGAGTAGAAGGCCCAACAGACGATCCTGCCGTTAATTCTCTCAGACAGCAGCAAAAACGCAACTTTCTCACAACACTTTTCCTTTCACAAGGTGTGCCCATGCTTTTAGCTGGTGACGAATTAAGCCGTACGCAGCAGGGGAATAACAATGCTTATTGTCAGGACAACGAAATCTCGTGGATCAACTGGGAAACTGCAGATAAAGAATTACTGGCTTTCACACAGAAAGTAATTGAAATAAGAAAGAACCATCCTGTATTTAGTCGCAGACGTTGGTTTCAGGGGCAACCAATAAAAGGCGCCGGTGTAACTGATATTGCCTGGTTTAATCATGATGGTTCAGAAATGAATGAAGAACACTGGAATAGCGGCTTTGCAAAATCTCTGGGAATATTTCTACATGGCCTTGGTATTCACCATGTTGGCCCTACGGGAGAGAAAGTAACAGACGACAGTTTTTATGTCATTTTCAATGCCGATCACCAGCCACTGGATTACAAACTTCCATCTGAAAATTTTGGATCTGATTGGGTCAAAGTATTAGACACTTCTGAGATGGAAACCAAAGAAGGCAAGAAATTTAATCCAAATGAGGTAATTACAGTCAATGGTCGCTCAATTGTTTTATTTCAAAATAGTTTTATTAAATAAACATTTGAGTATTTGCAAATGCTATATTCAGGGGAATTAATGTTCCCCTGAATTATTTTACTATTAGTTTAATCCGGAATGGAAAATAAAGATCAATCGGGCGATGAATTGCTTAATGCGATAAAAAAAATCGCTAAAAATATGGGCGAATTAAACCAGCAGGCATACCAAACCTATCAGACTGAAGTTGACAGCATTATCCTTTCCAAAACCACTGATAATGCAACCATAGAAAATCAGCTTGATTACATGTTGGGCTTTTGCGGCGATCCTCTGGTTCTGGAACTCTACAAAAAACTGTGTAGCTACTATTGGGAAATAAACCAGCAGGCTACACGGAATTATGTTCATTATTATAAGCAAATGTGGGAGAGCGGAAATTCTGAAGATATTAACTAATATTTAATAAGTTTAAAGACTGGGCTTCAATAATAAGAAGGCGCAGTTCTTTTAATGTCTTCTTATTTACTTTTTATGGGAAAAGAAAACACTAATCCGGAAGAAAAACGGCTTCAGGAATATTATCCGAACAAACAAAAGAACTGGTTAAAATGGGGGCCCTATCTCAGTGAAAGACAGTGGGGAACTGTAAGGGAGGATTACAGTGCCGATGGAAATGCCTGGGATTATCTTACGCATGACCATGCACGTTCAAGGGCCTATCGCTGGGGCGAAGACGGTATCGGGGGAATAAGCAACGACCATCAGGAACTTTGTTTTGCATTTGCTTTCTGGAACGGAAAGGATCCCATTCTCAAGGAAAGACTTTATGGATTAAACAACCACGAAGGCAATCATGGCGAGGATGTAAAAGAGCTTTATTATTATTTGGACAATACGCCTTCTCATTCTTACATGAAAATGCTGTATAAATATCCGCAAAGCACTTTTCCTTATGATGATCTGTTGAATAAGAATTCGTTCAGGGCCAAAACTGAAGGTGAATACGAATTAGTTGATACCGGAATATTTAACGATAACCGGTATTTCGATATTGAGATTGAATACGCCAAAGTTACGGATGAGGACATATTGATAAAAATCACAGCCTATAACCGGGGACCTGAAAAAGCTCCCTTATCCATACTCCCAACTTTATGGTTCCGGAACCGCTGGGACTTTGGATTGGTCAACGAAAAACCTTTTATCAAAACCGGTAAGCAGAACAATAGTGTTCAGGCTTATCATTCAAGACTGGAGAATTACTATTTATATTTCCCGGAGCCTGACAGAAAACTGTTTACAGAAAATGAAACCAACAACGAGAAATTGTTTCGTGTACCTAACAAAAGTCCGCGTGTAAAAGACTCTTTTCATGATGCAGTTATTAAAAATAACTATTCGCCGATAGAAGGCCAAAACGAAGGGACAAAATTTAGTCCGATGTACTTTAGGGAAATAAATGGAGGAGCTTCATTTTCAATTACATTACGATTTTCTCAGAAAGAACAGGCAGATCCTTTCTCCAACGCAGCTCAATACTTTTCTGACCGGATCAAAGAAGCCGATGTTTTTTACGGGATAATATATGGAAGAAACACTAATCCGGATCTTTGTTCGATTCAGAGGCAGGCGCTGGCCGGAATGCTATGGTCAAAACAATATTATAATCTTGACATTCCTAGATGGTTAAATGGCGATAAAGGTCAACCCATCCCTCCTGAATCGCGAAAAAACAGCCGTAACAGCAACTGGATACATCTGAACAATGCTGATATTATTTCCATGCCCGACAAATGGGAATATCCCTGGTATGCTGCCTGGGACCTTGCCTTTCATTGCGTATCCATTGCCCTGGTAGATGTTAATTTCGCTAAAAATCAGCTCCTGCTTATTCTCAAGGAATGGTATATGCACCCCAACGGCCAAATACCGGCTTATGAATGGGGTTTTGGAGATGTTAATCCTCCTGTACATGCCCGTGCTGCCTTAAAAGTATTCTACATGGAAAAAAAGAAGACTGGTGTAGGCGATGTGGGTTTTCTTAAAAGAGTCTTCAATAAATTAGTTGTCAATTTTACCTGGTGGATAGACCGAAAAGATGCCACCGGCAAAAATATCTTTGAAGGAGGTTTCCTGGGCCTTGACAACATCGGGATTTTTGACCGCAGTCATGGAATTCCGGGAGGCGGAAGACTGGCCCAGGCAGATGGAACCTGCTGGATGGCCATGTATTCACTTGACATGCTTGATATGGCTGTAGAATTGGCAATCGCTGACCCTGCTTATGAAGAAATGTGCACCAAGTTTTTTGACCATTACATATACATTTCACAGGCATTGAATAATTCCGGAATTAAAAAAATGGGATTATGGAATGAAAAAGACGGCTTGTTTTATGACCACCTGGAACTTCCTGATGGGCAACAGTTTGAGATCAAAGTAAAATCGCTGGTAGGGCTGGTTTCCGTGTTTGCCATGCTTTTCATTGAAAAAGAAGAACTGGACCAATTGCCGGATTTAAAAAATGGCATAAAATGGTTTTTGAATTACCGGAAAGAAAACGGCATGTACAATGTGCTGGAAGAGGTTGAGGATGACAAGGACCTTCTCTTATCTGCAGTTCAGAAAGATAAACTGGTCCGTATGCTTAAGCTGATGCTGGATGAAAATGAATTTTTATCGCCTTCCGGAATCCGATCCGTCTCCAAGTACCATTCTTCCAACCATTATTCATTGAATATAAATGGCAACGAATATGGAATGGTGTATGAACCGGCAGAATCTTCTACAGGTCTTTTCGGAGGTAATTCAAACTGGCGCGGCCCAGTATGGATGCCCATGAATTACTTACTGCTCGATTCTCTTGAAAAGTACTACCAGCATTATGGTGATAATTTAAAAATTGAATATCCTACTAATTCAGGAGTATCTTACACATTCAAAGAGATATATGAAATGCTTGCAAACAGGCTAATCGGAATTTTTACAAAAGATAAAAATGGCAAAAGAATAGTACACGGAGAAGATACACGTTATGCGACCGACCCTCATTTTAAGGACCTTATTTTATTTTATGAATATTATCACGGTGAAACGGGTAAAGGTTTAGGTGCGAGTCACCAAACAGGATGGTCAGGGTTGGCAGCTGTGCTCATAGATACTATTTATAACAATGTAACCACAAGCCACAAAGAAGGAATGGGCACATTGAGATAGTTCGGCAAATAATTTAAGGTAAAAATGGAGGATCAATCGTTTTTTGTACTGTGACCTCATTTTTTTTGTTTAGGTAATGAAGAAAATCAACCATCTTTTGTTTGTGCTTTTCTTTCTTCCGTTTTCTGGCACAGCAGAAAATTATCTTTGTTTGATTTTCTGTTTTCTTCTTTTACATGCTGGCCAGCTCCGAATGTATGTTTTCTTGCACAACCAGCCAGGATCTCAATAGAAAACAATAATCCAAATATTAATTTCATGGAAAAAGCTCTTTTTAGAATTCAGGGCAATCCAGTATATGTTTAAACCTCTTAGTAGGGAGCCAGGTTTCAAACTGGTAGCTTATTGCTATCTCATGACTGTTAATTTTTATTCCGTCTCCCACAATACATGCAGCCAGGATAAAGAACATAACCAGATAAATTTTTTTGCCGATCATTCTCATTTGCAATGATTTGATTCTTTCTTTTAGGCGTTTCCTGGGTTATGTCTTTGATGCCCTTATATTTTTGAGAAAAATAATATGCAAGAATATCAGCAAGAATTTGAAGGCCGAAGTGAAAAACGAAAATATATTAAGTGTAAATTAATATTCAAATCAATTAATTACATTTATGGGTTTGGTATAAATTTATTTTTATGAATGTTGAAATTATAATAGTAAAATCAGGGCCTTTTTTTGTAATATTCAAAGGTAAAAACGATTAAAATATTTTACACATGAATGTATCAGTAATTAAGGTTGAATATCAGGAACAGTGAAAATGAACAGAATTATCTTCTTCGTAAAATTGGTTTAGTCTCCCATCTCATAAACTTTCCTGAGTATTTCCTATTCTCACTATTAATTCAATTTTAATAGGTTCAAATTGGGCAGGAAAATTCTCAGTATAAATCCTAGAAAATCAAATGGCAGGTCATGGCATTAAAA
>JANYCH010000117.1 GCA_025360395.1 Cytophagales bacterium
CCAATACATCCTGATATTAAGGTTCTTGGGTTGTGATCTTGGTTTTTTTCAACTTGCTTCAGGAATATCGCTTGTATTTATGGCAAAATCATTGATACCTAGTTTCCACGTTCTCAGTGATCTGGGCATTAGGGAATTTGCCGCATTACTTTTTTTACCCATTTTAGGAATTTCAAATGAAATTGTGGTTTGTGCCAGTTTATATGTTTGGTTCATAAACATATTATTACCTTCTATTGTGGGCGCATTCATCTTGCTACAAATCAAATGGAACAGCAGATACTGTTAATTTTTTGTTCCGCATATTTTTTGGTTTATATAATCTTCCTGGCATTTTCCATTTTTACCTGGTCTAAGTATAAAATTAATCTCATTACTGAATCTTCTTCTTTGAAAGTATCTGTTATTATTTCTGCCAGAAATGAAGAAGCAGTAATATTGAATTTACTTCAATCACTCTCGGCGCAGCAATACCCGGAAGAATTATTGGAAATAATAATAATAAATGATCAGTCAACAGATAACACCAAAAATCTAATAGAACTTTATATTAAAAATAACTGTCAGAATATCAGATTATTAAATACAGAATTGGAAAGTACAACTCCAAAGAAACAAGCTTTAAGCTTAGGCATACGCGTTTCAAAAGGCGATTTACTTTTATTTACTGATGCCGATTGTACCTTTAATCCTTTGTGGATTAAAACAATGTCTGCTGCATTTTTAAACGAAAGTGTAGATTTGGTTTTTGGTCCAATAAAGTACGATTCTTTTAATTATCTCGAGAAGTTACTTTCTATAGAACAGGCAGCTTTACTGGGTTCATCACTTTCTTCACTTAAAATGGATATTCCCTCTATGTGCAATGGAGCAAACATGGCCGTTAGAAGGTCCGCTTTTGATAAAGTGAACGGCTTTATGACGGAAAGTATCGTAGCTTCAGGGGACGATGAGTTGCTTTTTCACAAAATATACAAATCGAATAAAAACGCTGTTCTTTTTCTTAAAACTCCTTTAGCTACGGTCAATACAAAACCTGTTTCCACCTTTAAACAACTTTTCAATCAAAGGAAAAGATGGGCTGGTAAATGGGAAAAATACATTCTCAAAAGAACAAAGGCTTTTGCTCTTGGTATTTTTGGTTTCCATGTTGTTTGGTTAGTGTTCTTTACTATGTCCTTATTTTATCATTCTCTTTTACCTTATTTTATAGTGGCCTTCTTTATAAAGTTAGTATTGGAATATGTTTTTATAAACCAGGTAATGAAATTTCTTGGTAAAAGAATAAATTTGCCATCCTTTATTATTCTACAAGGAATTTACAGTTTTTATGTCGTATTTTTTGGTCTTATTTCAAGAGGAACAAACTATACCTGGAAAGAACGCAAATTAAGTTAATAATGACTGACCTTGAATTTGAAATCTTGGATGAACTTTACTTTGTAAAAAGATTAGAGGACTTACAAAAGGAGTTATTTTCTTTGGGAAACAATCTTTTACCTGAGCTTGAAAATTTAATAAAGAAGGGCTGGGTCCGAATATTAGATGGAGAAGACAATGAAATTCAATTGTCAGATAAGAGGTATAAAAACTATGAATCTTCTTTTAAGTACATTGCCACTAAACAAGGTTTAAAGGCGCATAACCAGGTTTAATGCAGCAAAGAAATATTAATTTTTACTATTTTAGAAAACGGCTGCTCCGAAACAAACCAGCAGTATTTGGCTTTGTTATAATCGTTTTATCTGCCTTCATTACCATTCTTGGGTATCATATCATGCCAGATGATTCGCCAAATGCCAACGAGGGTGCGGTACAGATTCAAAAGCAAACTCCAGGATTTAAGGTTAAGGTTATTACACTCAATAAAAATCTGGAAGTTGAAAAGGTGAATTTCTTAGAGAAGCTTATATCAGGCCAGGAAAAAGATTTCATTTTTGTGCCGGTTGATACTTTCTGGTTCCAAAATGCTGATTTACATTATGTTCAGTATGGCAAATTAAAACGGAAGGAAAACCTCCCTTTAATTCATGCAGTAAGAAATGTATTTGTTGGGGATTCTAAAAAATTGCCAGAAAGCCATGGTGCAAATTTTCTTGTCATGGGAGATACTATACTATATCTTGATTTAAACGAGAAACAGAAATATGCCTCCCTTAATGCCTTAAAACAGGAATTTAAAGAAACTCATGTCAAATCTAAATTCTATTTGCTTGGGACTGACAAAACTGGTAGGGATTTACTTAGCCGATTGCTTTTTGGCACCAGGATTTCATTGTCAATCGGTTTTATTTCCGTCTTAATTTCGCTTTTAGTTGGAGTAAGCCTGGGTGCCATGGCAGGTTATTTCGGAGGTGGAACAGATAAGTTTATCCAATGGTTAATGACTGTAGTTTGGTCAATTCCTAGTATTATGTTGGTGATAGCCATTAGTTTGGCTCTTCAAAGCAAAGGAATTTGGGTGTCATTTGTAGCGGTTGGCCTAACTACTTGGGTAGAAGTCGCTAGAGTTGTACGAGGTCAGGTTTTAAGTTTAAAGGAAAAGACCTACATAGAAGCTGCCAGGGCTTTGGGGCTTTCTGACATGAGTATAATCAGCAAACACATCATGCCTAACTTAACAGGCCCAATCATCGTAATTGCCACTTCAAATTTTGCCAATGCCATTCTGATAGAGGCAGGACTAAGCTTTTTAGGTTTAGGTGTACAACCTCCAATGCCGTCCTGGGGGATGATGATCAATGAAGGCTTTCATTCTATTGGCACTAAAAACAGTTCTCATTTGATTCTATTACCTAGTCTATGCATTTGTTTGATGGTTTTGGCTTTCAATTTATTGGGAAATGGTTTACGTGATGCTTACGATCCTCAGGGTAAAGTGAAACTGTAAATTCTTATCTTTATCTCCAATTAAAAATAACCATGTTAGGATTGAAATTAGCCACCGACCCACGTTGGGTAGATATTGTTGAATCAAACATATCTGAAATCCTTACAGATCATGCCTATTGCGAACAAAAAGCATTTACAAATGCAATTTATATCGTCGTAAATTTCCCTGAGTATTCTGAATTAGTCACAGATATGATTTCCCTTGCCCAGGAGGAATTAACCCATTTTAAAATGGTGCATGAAATCATCCTATCCAGAGGATTGGTTTTAGGTAAAGAACGAAAGGATGAATATGTTGGTGAGCTTTACGGATTCATGCGAAAAGGCTATTTGCGTAAATTTGTCTTGATAGACCGGTTATTATTTTCCGCTTTAATTGAAGCCAGAAGCTGTGAAAGGTTTAAACTTCTTAGCGAGCAAATAAGCGATGAAGAATTAAGTAACTTTTACAGAGACCTAATGATCAGTGAAGCCACTCATTATACGACCTTTATAGGATATGCCCGGAAATACGCGGAAGGTGAAGACATAGATAAACGCTGGCAGGAATTTTTGGAGTTTGAAGCGTCTATTCTTGCTAAATATGGTAAAAAGGAAACAATTCACGGATAAGTCTTTGTAAAAATTGACCTGACATTGAAGGCAAACAAAGTTTAAAGCAACTATTCGGATAAACTTTGAATATTTTATATTTCCACCAACACTTTTCTCCTCCTGAATCTTCTGGTAATAACCGATCTTTTGAACTGGCAACTTACTGGGCAAAAGCAGGTCATAGGGTTACAATCGTATGTGGCTCAGGCAATTTTTCTGAACCGCTCCCCTGGTTCTCTCTATTTAAAAATTATTCTATAAATGATTTCACAGTTGTTAGGTTAAATATTCAATATTCCCATTTTTATTCCTTTTCTAAAAGAGTTTTTTCATTTTTTAAGTATCTAATAATCTGCATTTTACTTACGTTTAAATGGCGACAGGCTGATATTGTTTATGCTTCCAGTACCCCACTGACAGTTGGTATAATAGCACTATGGTTAAAGAAGATCTTCAACAAACCATATATTTTTGAAACTGTAGATCTTTGGCCTGATGTTCCCATTCAAATGGGTATAATTAAAAGTCTTCTTTTGGTAAAAGCCTTATTCACGTTAGAACATTTAATTTACAAGGAGGCTTCACATATTGTTTGTTTATCAGAAGGGATGAAAGAAGCAATAATTGCAAAACGCATTGATGTGCATAAGGTTTCTGTAGCGCATAATGGAACAAATTGTTCTTTTTTTAAGCCTTTTGAAAATAAAATGATGGCCAAAAGCCAGTTAAACCTTCAAAAAGATAAGTTTATAATCCTTTACGCCGGTACGATTGGAGAAGCAAATGGACTAACATTTTTGGTTGATCTTGCTGATGAAATAGAAAAAATAACACCCAACACCGTTCAATTCTTGATTTTGGGTGATGGCAATAGAAAAGAGGATGTAAAAAAATATTTTCAATCTAAAGACCTTCAAAATATTATTTTTCTAGATTCAATTCCAAAATCTGATGTAAAGCCATACTTTGATGCTGCAGATGCTGGTTTCGTTTGCTTTGCCTCCTACCCTTTGCTGGAAACCAACAGCGCTAATAAATTCTATGATTACCTGGCTTCTGGATTACCGGTTTTTATCAATTATGGCGGTTGGCAAAAACAGTACCTGGATGAATTTAAAGCTGGTATTAGTCACACCACATCATTGGGATTAGCTAAAAAGATCAATTTGCTTTCAAATAATAAAACACTGTTAAGTCAAATCGGTAAAAATGGCCGATTATTAGCAGAAAAACGGTTTGACAGATATATCATATCGCAAATAATACTGGATATATTCACTTCTATCAAAAGCAATTAGGATATTTGTATTTCTATATCTATTTATCACCATCATGAACACAAATACTTTGCAGTTACAAAACGAGACTGAAGTGCAAGGAATTCAACTTACAGACCTTGTTAAAGAATATGGCTCCCCATTGTATGTTTATGATACTGAATCCATTGAATATCAATACAAAAAACTGGTAGGTTCATTTAATGATACTAATATCAGGATCAAATATGCTACAAAGGCTTTGTCTAACATTTCCATTCTGAAGTACATGAATAAAATTGGAATAGGTTTGGATGTGGTTTCAATTGAAGAATTAAAAATCGGGATTAAAGCAGGATATGCCGCAAAAGAAATAATGTATACTCCAAGCTGTGTAGATTTTCTTGAAATTGAAGAAGTAATATCATTGGGAGCAACCCTTAATCTTGACAGTATACCTTTTGTTGAAAAATTTGGAATGAAATATGGCAGTTCCGTTCCCCTTTGCATAAGAATAAATCCTCATGTTGAAGCCGGTGGAAACCATAAAATAAAAACAGGACATATAGAATCAAAGTTTGGTATTTCAATAGACCAACTCGATCAGGTATATTCACTGGTTGATAAATACAAAATAGACATGGCAGGAATCCATGTTCACACAGGGTCAGATTTTGGAGATATTGATGTTTTCTTAAAAGTAGCGGAATTAATGTATGAAGTAGCCATGAATTTTAAAAACCTTAGGTTTCTGGATTTTGGAAGCGGATTTAAAGTAGCCTACAAAAAGGGAGATAAGGAAACCAACATTGAGGAATTGGGTTCTAAAATGTCTGCATCATTTGCAGGTTTCTGCAAAAGATATGGTAAAAAATTGGAGTTGTGGTTTGAACCAGGAAAGTACCTTGTAAGTAAATCAGGATATCTTTTAGCTCAGGCAACGGTCATAAAACCAACGCCGGCTACAACTTTCATAGGTCTTAATACCGGATTAAACCATCTTATTAGACCGATGATGTATGAATCATATCATGAAATTATAAATATATCCAATCCGGAAGGACCTAAACAGAAATACTCAGTTGTTGGCTATATCTGTGAAACAGACACTTTTGCATGGGAACGTGAAATGACTGAAACGAAAGAAGGAGATGTTCTGGCATTCAAAAATGCAGGAGCATATGGCTTTAGTATGAGTTCAAATTACAATTCCAGGATAAGACCTGCAGAAGTTATGATATACAAAGGAAAAGCTGTTCTGATCAGAAAAAGAGAAACTTTGGAAGATGTTTTAAAAAATCAAATTGAAATTAATTTTTAACCCACTTGGTTTATTCTTTAAAACGATCTCACTAAACTCTTCGGGTTTTCATTTCTTCGACTGTATTCATATAGGTCTGAATTTCCCTTTTAAGCTTTCTTTCTACCTCAAGTTTCCCTGTTTTATAGTCTTCAAATGATTTATGAAGTTGTTCATAATCATGGGTTTTCTGTTTCGTAAGTGAGTTGCTTTTTTGAAAAAGGAAATATAATACCGCACATACCAAACCTACAAAGGCCAAGGCTATCCAAAGTGCAAGAATATAGGTTACATTGCTGGAAGCCCTGTTATTAGCATCATCTCTTTCCTGGCCTATAACATTCATTTTTTCATTTGATGCCTTTATTTTTTCATTTAACCGGGCTATTTCTACATTTTGGATATTAACCTTGTTTTGTTCGTTTTTCACCCTTACCCGCATCATCATCAAAGAATCCTGAACTGAAGACCACATACCATTCAATTCTTCTGTTCTGATAATTTTATGAGAATTATATGAGTTGGATTTATCTACCATATAATTCCATTTTTTTTCCAGGGTTTGAGAAAATCCGGTATAGGTCATTAGTAATAAGATTGAAAATGATAATTTTTTCATTGTTACTGTTAGTTAAATGTTAGAAAGCAAATCTGAATTTTTTATCAATATAGTTTAAAATTTTTCTTATTAACTTTACAATAATATTGTGCCGAACTG
>JANYCH010000121.1 GCA_025360395.1 Cytophagales bacterium
CAATAACTTAAAATGGCGATATAAGCTTGTCTGAAAAATGGAAGATCCAATATAGTTCTGGTTATAATCTTACCCAAAAAATAATCACTTACACACGATTTGGAATTACAAGGGATCTCCATTGTTGGGTTATGTCCTTGAACTGGGTGCCTCCTATTCCGGGCAACATTAATTCAGGAAGTTACAACTTTCAGCTTAATGTAAAATCTTCCGTATTGCAGGATTTAAAACTGACCAAAAACCGTTTCTGGACAGATCAATAACATCTAAATTCTAAATTTATGCATTTGAGATTATTTAAGAAATATATTATATGGGTATCTTTATTCTTTGTTGGAGAAATTATCGCCCAAACGCCTGTAAAGCACCTTTCCACAGGAGACTCCCTTCCTTATTTTTCCATTCCTGATCAGGATGGAAAGTTGTTCAACTCTAAAGCCCAGAAAGGAAAAGGCATCCTGATCATTTTCTTTTATCCTAAAGACAATGCAAATATTTCTACCAAACAAGTATTGGGCTTTAAGGAACATTTTAAAGGATTAGAAGAAGAAGGCGCAACAATTGTGGGCATCAATCCAGGATCAATAGAAAGTCACAAATCTTTCCATCAAAACAACAAACTTCCATACCTCCTGTTAAGCGACAAGGATTATAAAGCCATAAATCTTTTCGGGATAAAATCTACCATGGGTACTTTAAACAGAGAAACCTACGTCTTAGATTATACAGGCAAAATTGTTTTTCACATGGATTCCTATTTGGAAGGTGCAAAACATGCAGAAGAAGCATTGAAATACATCAAAAGTCAGGATTAACTGGAATTTTTACATATCAAAAATTGTATAGTCATTATAATTTAGCGATATGAAACGGACAGTTTTGATTGGCGCAAGTACAGATCCTACCAGATATGCTTATAAAGCAGCCAATAGTTTGGTATCTCACGGACATGAAATGATCCCTTTGGGAATCAAATCCGGCAAGGTGGCAGGGAAAGACATAATACTGGAAAAACCTGAATTGAAAGATATTGATACTGTAACTTTATATGTGGGCCCAAAAAATCAATCAGGCTGGATAGATTACATAATCGACTTGAAACCTAAAAGAATTCTTTTTAACCCGGGTACAGAGAATCCAATTTTAATGGTCAAAGCAAAAGAAAACAACATTGAAGTGATAGAAGGTTGCACTTTGGTAATGCTTTCTATAGGAACTTATTAATAGTTAATAGTTAATAGTTAATAAACTTTTGCCAATATAGGAACTCATTATCCTTTGAAAGCATACCTTTGCAGATTGACTTATTGCTATTAGCGACAAATCCTTACAATTAGCTGGGAATAATGAAGATAGGTTATGATGCTAAAAGGGCATTTTGGAACAATACAGGTTTAGGCAATTATTCCCGGTCGGTTATTTCCGGAATGGCTACTTTCCATCCTGAACATCAGCTAACTCTTTTTAGTCCTGGCATTAACTTTAAATCTGAATTAAAGTACCTTTTAGAAAATCCTGCTATAAATCTTTTTGATCTTGGGAATGGGTTAATAGGAAAAGCTAAACGGGTGCTGGGTTTTGATAACGGAAGCCTGGATATTTTTCATGGCCTTTCAAATGAACTTCCCATTTTCAATCATAACAGTAAAACAAAACTCATTGTAAGTATACACGACCTCCTTTTTTTTCGTTATCCTGAATTTTATCCACTTATAGACAGGCAGATTTACAAGTTAAAAACTATAAGGGCATGTAAAAAAGCAAATTTGATCATAGCTATAAGTGAACAAACAAAACAAGACCTTATTGAATTTTTAAAAGTCCCTGAACATAAGATCAAAGTTCACTATCAGTCTTGTCATGAACAGTTCCGTATTAAACATACTGAATCTGACATTGCCAAAATAAAGTCAAAATATGGCATCAACAAACCTTATATTGTACAGGTAGGGACCCTGGAGGAGCGAAAGAATGCTTTGATCACTTTAAAGGCCTATAACTGTTGTAAATCAAAAGATGATTTTAACATAGTCCTTGTTGGCAACCGCACACCTTACTGCCATGAACTTGAACAATATGTTACGGATAGTAAACTAAAGGATAAGGTTGTATTTATCTATAAATCTGATTTTTTTGATTTTCCTCTTTCATTTCAAGGGGCTTCGTTAAGTTTATATCCCTCTATATTCGAAGGATTTGGAATTCCTGTACTTGAAGCTATGACAAGTGAAACCCCTGTGATCACAACCATTGGCGGATGTTTTCAAGAAGTTGGTGGAGATGCTGTATTATATACTAATCCATTGATTTTCGAAGATCTTGCTGAAAAAATTGACCTGATTCTAAATAACAAACCAGTGTCAGATGATTTGATCAAAAAAGGCAAAGAAAGGTCGCTTATATTTGAGCCACGGAAATTAATGAATGAACTGAACCAGATATATAAATCACTTTAACGAAAACCTCTAGTAAAATTGTATTTTACTGTCTAAATCAGCTTCTTTACACAGCAAATTTTTGAACGAATGAGAATTGCACTTTTAGGAATAGTACTTTGTTTTTTTAATTTCAATTTAGTAGCTCAGCAAGATTCTTTGCTTATCAATTTACTTGAAAACCAACCGGAGGAAAAAACATTTAGCCCTTCTGCATTTAAAGGAACAAGGTTAATTAATGGCCATACAATTGAAATGTTAGGAAAAAAAACTCTTGAATTCCGGGTCGCTCACAGGTTTGGAGATGTGGATGGAGGTACAGAGACATTTTGGGGCCTTGACAAGGCCAATATGAACCTGACTTTTGATTACAGTCTAACAAATAGACTGACAATTGGAATTGGGAGAAATTCTTATCAAAAGCTTTATGAAGGAACCGTGAAGTATAAACTTTTAAGGCAAACCACCGATAATTCAATGCCTTTAACCTTAGTAATATTAGGCAAGGCAAATGCTCTTACAAATACCAAAGGACCACAATATGATGACCCAATTAATACCTTATCTTATTTTGCTGAAGTTATAATCGGAAGAAGGTTTAGTAAAGCTATTAGTTTCCAGTTATCTCCAAGTTTTATACATTTCAACCTTGCATCAGAAACATTTAAATCCAATGATATATTAGCCATTACGGCCTCTGGGAGATATAAATTTTCTAAAAGTGCAGCTGTCACCTCAGAATACACCCAAACTCTCAACGATTATTACTACAAAGAACTTGCAACGTATGTACCTACTTTTAGCGTAGGCTTTGATCTTGAAACAGGAGGTCATGTTTTTCAACTGTTTTTCACAAATGCGTTTGCCCTGAACGAAACACAATACATTCCATTTACCAATACTGACTGGGGAAGAAACCAGTTCCGGTTTGGGTTTAATATTTCAAGGACTTTTGGCCTTGGCAGGAAAAACAAAAAATCAAATTACTAGTATGAAAATATTAAATATACAAATCGGATTGCTGATCTTTTTACTTCTGGTAAAAACAGAAATTCATGCTCAGAAACCAATAAAAGCTGTTAGCGCCAAAGTCGGTTTTTATTCTCATACTCCGGTTGAAGATATTGAAGCTATATCCGACAAGGTTAGTGCGGTTTTAAACCCTTCTACTAATCAGATAGCTTTTGCTTTATTGAACACATCATTTAAATTTCCAAACTCATTGATGCAGGAACATTTCAATGAGAAATATATGGAAAGTGATAAATACCCTAAATCCTCATTCTCTGGAAAAATAAATGAACCAATCAATTGGGGCGCAAATGGAGAAAATAAAGTCTTAGTAACAGGTAAACTCATGGTTCATGGGATTGAAAAAACGAGAACTATACCAGCAACTATTACTGTAAAAGATGGAAAAATATCCGCCATAAGTGAGTTTTTTATCAAAACAGAGGACCATAAAATAGAAATACCTAAATTGGTATGGGAGAAGATTGCAGAGGAAATTAAAGTAAATGTTACTACAGATTTTCTTGCGCCATAAATACAACCAAGGAAATAAAATGGATTTTTAAAAAGAATGTGGTGTTCTTTCCCTTTGGGGTTACTTTGTAACAATAGTATGTATAAAAGCTAAATGGAGTATTCCAGATGACAGATCAGGAAATACTTGACAGGATAAAAAAGGGTGATGAATCCGCATTGGACTTTCTCTATAAGAAGAATTATAGAATGATGGTCAATATGATCATCAAGAACAATGGATCGGAGGAAGAAGCCAAGGATATTTATCAGGAAGCATTGTTGGCATTTTGGCAAAAGGCAGCATCTGGCAAACTGGAAATGACGTCCAAAATTAGTACGTTCCTCTACAGTATTTGTCAAAACCTTTGGCGCAAAGAACTTGACAGAAAATCCAGGCTTAGCAATGAAGAAAAAGATGGAATTGTGACAGATTCTCAGGATCTGGAGGAAAGGGCAAAATTGCTCAATATGTGTTTGAACGATCTTGGAGAAACCTGCAAAAAGATCTTGTTTTATTTCTATTACGATGATCTTTCTATGGATGACATCGCATATAAAATGGGGTTTGCAAATGCAGATACAGCTAAAACAAAAAAATATAAATGCAAAAAAGAACTCGACAAACTAATTAAAACCAGGTTCTCCACTCAAGATTTCCTAGACTAAAAAATAAATGTTTAGCACAGAAGATTATAACGAAAAAATAGACGCTTACCTTAAAGGCAATTTATCTCCGGATGAAGCAAAGGTCTTTGAATCTAAATTGCATTCGGACCCAGCACTTAAATCAGAATTTTTATTTCAGCAATCACTGCTAGCAGATATTCAGGCCAGCAGAAAATCAGAATTAAAAGCAAGGTTAAATAACATAAATATACCAGCAGAAAAACCAGCTTACTGGAAATACGCTGTGCTTGCCGGAATTGCTACAACCATTTTTGTAGCTATTAATTATCTTCCAGATAACATATTAAAAAATGACAAGGCTGAGATAAAAACTGCCACTTCTGATAAGTTAGAAAACCTTGGCAAAGGTGTTGCGTTCGATAAATCGGAAGCAGAAGAAATTGAAGAAGAGGACAAAGCTGATTTACAAGCCAAACCCACAGAGGCTCCTGAAGAAGCAAAATCGAACCCAACAGAAAGCAAAAAAGTAGTTTCGAATCCTGAAAAGGATTCTGGTAAAGAAGTACTTCCTAACCTTCCTGATGTTCATACTCCTGAGTCTTACGGAAATGATCATGTTGGCAAGGATGTAGAAACACCAGACCACAACCTTACTAAAACAAAACAAATTAATACAACAGTGGCAGGTGTTGAAGTGGTGAAAAGCAAAAAACATAAATTTCACTATCAATATTTCGACAATAAGCTGTTTTTATATGGTGATTTCGATACTAAAACTTATGATATTCTGGAGCTTAACAATAGCAAAGGACAAAAATTATACTTGAAGTTTGAAAGCAATTATTATGAGTTGCAACCCGACAGAACTGAAATTTCAAAACTTGAAATTGTTAAAAACAGAGAGACCTTAAAAGAACTGGAAGAAATCCAAAAGAAATAATTTTTAAACCGCTTTAATTAATAATAAGCCTTGGTTTACACTAAGGCTTATTTTTTTTGAGGATATGCGCCATTTTGGTGTAATTTTACTGTTAAATTTAAAAGACTTGGCTTCATCAACAAAATACCGAAAGAAGAAACTGGGTAGCTATCCCTATCTGCTCGTATTGTTTAGTTTAATATTTTCTCTCACCATAATTGGCTTTTGGGGTTCAATTCTTATTATTGGCAATGAACTGCAACTCACAATAAAGGAAAATATAAATGTGCAGGTTTATCTTCAGAAAGAAATAGCTGAAGATTCCATAGTTAAAATACAAAAACGCATTGAAGCCAGGCCGTATGTTTTGAAAAAAGCAGGCTTGCCTCAGGTGCAATATATTTCCAAGAGTGCTTCGTCAAAAAAATTTATTGAAGAAACAGGGGAAAACTTCGCCGATTTTATGGGTGAAAATCCTTTAAGAGATGCATTTGTGGTTAAAATAGACCCAAGGTTCTCCAGATCATCCCAACTTAAAGTTATCAAAGATGACCTGAGCAGTCAGGATGGAATATTTGAAGTGGTTTATACGGAAAGCCTTGCAGAATCTATCCATGATAATATTCAGAAACTTTCACTGGCTGCTATCATTTTCTCATCCATTATGGTATTGGTCATCTTCCTTTTAATCAACAATACGATAAAATTGGCAATGTACTCACAAAGGTTTCTGATAAGGAGTATGCAATTGGTTGGCGCAAGAGCCTGGTTTATACAAAAGCCATATTTATTCAGGTCATTTTGGCTGGGCATATTAGGTGGATTTGTAGCAGCTATAATAATGAGTATTTCTATTAATTATGGAATTCAGTATTTGCCTGAAATAAAAAAATTTTTAGCAGCAGATAAGTTACTGATGTTGATTGGTGCACTAATTCTTGGAGGTGGTATTATTTGCCTTTTAAGTTCGGTATTTGCTGTTAGCAGATATTTGGGCAGGAGCCTTGAAGATTTGTACTAACTGACACTTTTAGCAACATTTTATTACATACTTATTAATTTGACAATAAGGATTCCCTATCTGGTTTGTTAGCCTCATGCAGAAACAAGGACTTCATTTATCACAGCAGCAAAAACTTACACCGCAGCAAATACAATATATTAAACTGCTGCAAATACCTACTGCTGAACTGGATGCCCGGGTAGAAGAAGAGCTTGAGTCTAACCCTGCCCTGGAAGAAGGAGATGAAATTCCTGAAAAAGATCCTGAGGACAATTCAGATGATAGTGAGGAGGATATTTCAGAAGAAAATGAGGAATATTCCAAAGAAAAGGATGACGAAATAGGCATAGATGACTACATGTCCGACGAAGATTATTCCGGATACAAAATGCAGGGCGATTTTTATGAGCAGGAAGAAAGGGACATGCCCCTTGCATCTACCGGAAGTCTTTATGAATCACTCTTAACTCAGGTAGAATTTTTAAACTTAAATGATCACAAAGAATCTATAGCCCGTCACCTGATTGGAAGCATAGAAAGTGATGGATATATCCGAAGAGACCTATATTCCCTGGCAAATGACCTGGCTTTTACCCAAAATATAGAAACTGACGAAGAAGAGATAGAAGAACTTCTTTTTAAAATACAAGAATTTGACCCGCCTGGGATTGCAGCAAGAGATCTTCCTGAATGTCTTTTATTACAACTGAAAAGAAAAGATGAGTTTGATCCGGAAGTACCACAAGCCATTATTATTATCAAAGATTATTTTGATGAATTCAGCAAGAAACATTATGACAAAATAAAACAGAAACTAGGGATTGATGATGATCAGTTAAAAAAGGCTATTAATTTAATTACAAGCCTCAACCCAAAACCGGGGGACAATAGCACCGGGGAGATAAAGTCACAATACATGATCCCTGATTTTATTCTTGTAAATGATGGTGTAAAGCTAGGCGTATACCTGAATTCAAAGAATGCACCAGAATTGAGGGTTAGTCATGCATACAGGGAAATGTTCGACACCTATGATAAAAGCACTAAAAAGGATAAAAAATTAAAGGAGGCAGTTTCTTTTGTAAAACAAAAATTAGATGCCGCCAAATGGTTTATTGATGCGATCCAGCAAAGACAGCAAACTTTGCTAAGAACAATGAATGCAATATTGAACTTTCAGTATGAATATTTTCTTGAAGGAGATGAAGCAAAGCTGAAACCAATGGTATTAAAGGATGTGGCAGCAGCCGTATCACTTGACATTTCCACGGTTTCCAGGATAGCCAGCAATAAAACTGTTCAGACCGATTTTGGGGTTTTGCCACTTAAATTCTTTTTTTCTGAAGGTATTAGCACTGATAGTGGCGAAGATGCAAGTTCAAGAGAGGTAAAAAGTGTAATAAAAGACCTGATTGAGGAAGAGGAAAAATCAAAGCCTCTTGCGGATGAAAAAATCGAAGAAATCCTCAATGAAAGAGGTTATAATATTGCTCGTAGAACAATAGCAAAATACAGGGAACAATTAGGTATCCCGGTAGCCAGACTTAGAAAAAAATTATGAGATATGAATGATGAGTTTATCGGTTTAATTCTAATTTATTAGAATTTTTAATATTAACTTTTGACTATTAACTCTTAATTAAACGTGTTCGATCTTCAAATTATCATTGCCGGGTTTCTTGTGGCTTTGCCTTGTGCATTGCTCGGATCCTTTTTAGTGCTAAGAAAAATGGTAATGATGGGCGATGCGATATCGCATGCTGTATTGCCGGGGATTGTAATAGCTTTTTTTCTTTCTGGCGAAAGAAGTTCCGGAATAATGCTGCTTGGGGCCTGTGGAATGGGTTTATTAAGCACTTTTATTATAGAATATCTTCATAAAAAGGGTGGACTGCAAGCTGACGCCTCCATCGGGGTTACATTTACAGCATTTTTTGCGGTTGGAATAATTTTGATTTCACTTTTTGCGGGGCAAGTCGACCTTGACCAGGATTGTGTTTTATATGGTGAAATTGCCTATGTTCCACTTGATGTTTGGATAACTGATGACGGTACTAACCTTGGTCCTCGTATAATCTGGAACATGGGTGTTGTATCTGCCTTGGTTATTGCATTTATTTACTTATTTTATAAAGAACTAAAAATCAATACCTTTGATCCATCTTTTGCAACTGTCGCAGGTATTTCAGCAGTAATCTGGCATTATTCTCTGATGGGCATGGTCACGGTTGTGACAATCACCGCTTTTGAAGCTGTAGGCGCGATTTTGGTCATTGCATTCCTTGCGGGACCAGCGGCAACCGCATTTTTGCTTTCATCTAAGCTCAAAACTATGCTCTTTTTATCGGTAGGATTTGGTTTCTCAGCAACCCTTATAGGTTACGTTTTAGCTTATGCTACGCAAGGATCTGTTGCAGGTGCGATCAGCATGGCCATTGGACTGCAGTTTATGATTGTTTTTATATATTACATTTACAGGAAAAGACAATTAAAAACAACCATCATTGAGCCTCAATTTGCTAAGTTTGCATAAACAAGAGCAATTGGGAAAACGTATTTTTAGGCTAACTTCAAAACAAGAATTGTCAGGAATTGATTTTTTGATGAATAAACTTATCAGTATAGTTCTAAATGACGGGAGAGTGTATCCTTGCTACTTCCTAAAGTCTGATCAAAATACTTTTTACTGTAAAAATATGCTTAATAAAACCTTTCAAATTAAACTGGAAGATATTAAAGAAGTTATTTATGACATAATAAGCAATTTCTGAGAATATGTTACAAAAGCTTTTTATACAGAATTACATTCTCATCAAGGAACTTTCAATAGCACCAGATGCCGGGATGAACGTTATTACCGGAGAAACTGGGGCTGGAAAATCTATCCTTTTGGGTGCAATTGGTTTGCTGATGGGTGCTCGGGCAGATTCTAAAACATTATACAACCCTGGAGAAAAATGTGTTATTGAAGGTCAGTTTCTTCTTAAAGGCGATCAAATAAAAGATCTCTTCCTGGAATATGATCTTGATTATGAAAATCCTTGCATCGTCAGGAGAGAAATCAGTGTTGCAGGAAAATCAAGATCATTTGTCAATGACACGCCTGTAAATTTAGATATCCTTGATTCGATAGTGGGAGAATTAATGGATATACATTCCCAACATGAAACAATTCTTTTAAAAAAACATAACTACCAGATCCAGCAACTTGATAGTTTCGCTCAGAATTCAAATCTTAAAATAGAATTCCAGGCAAAGTATTCTCTTTTTAAATCAGCTGAAAAACAATATCTAAACTTGGCTCAAACTGCCAAGTCCTCCGCACAGGAACTGGATTATGTAAGTTTTATTTTCAAAGAACTGGACGATTTAAACCTCCAGAATGGGGAATTGGAAAAGCTTGAAGACGAACAAAAAATTCTGGAAAATTCTACTGAGATCAAAGAAAAACTTGCCCTGTCACATTCCATTTTATCAGGCGAAGAATATGCTTTGTTAACAGGATTTCAAAGTTTGTATACTGTTTTCGATCAGCTTTCACAGTTTTCGTCAGAATATAAAACAATCAAAGAAAAACTTGCAAGCATCAGGATAGATTTGAAAGACCTTTCAAAAGAAGTTGAAAACCTGGCCGAAGAAACAGAAACTGATCCCGGAAGGTTGCAAATGGTCCAAGACCGTTTAAACCTTATTTACAAACTTCAGAGAAAACATGGAATAGGTTCTTTTGAAGAACTGGAAGCACTAAAGAATGAATTTGGAAAGAAATTAAGCCTGATTGAAAATACTGACTTTATTCTGGGTGAAGCTGAAAAAGAAATGCTGGCCAATAAAAATGTCATGCAAAAGGCTGGTGAGGAATTGTCGCTTTCCCGTAAAAACGTGGTGGCGAAATTTGAAGGGTTGGCTTTAGAGAAACTTTCCTTACTAGGGATGCCGAATGCTTCTTTTCAAATCCGATTGACCGAAACTTCTCCTAATTTAGACGGCCTTGAGAAAGCAACATTTTATTTCAGCGCTAATAAAGGACTTGCCCCTAAACCAATATCTGACGTTGCCTCAGGTGGAGAGTTTTCAAGGTTAATGCTGGTAATAAAATATCTGTTAGCTGGAAAAAAAGAAATGCCAACTTTAATTTTTGATGAGATAGATTCAGGGGTTTCAGGTGAAGTTGCCCATAATATGGCGGAACTGATTGAAGAAATGTCAAACAGGCACCAGGTATTTACCATTACACACCTCCCACAAATGGCATCAAAAGGGAATTCCCATTTTTTTGTTTATAAAGATGAGTCTGAGACAAGAACTGTCAGCCATATCCGCAAACTATCTCTTGACGAGAGAATTAAAGAAATAGCAAAAATGATTGGAGGTAAGATACCAAGTGAGTCTGCCTTGCAAAGTGCAAAGGAATTAATTGGCTAAGGGAAACAATCTTTATGATGGTATTATTTCTATAGTATCGCCTATTTTTATCTTCCCAACATTCAGTACCCTGGCATACAAACGGGAACAACCAGGAAATAATTTCTGAGAAATTCTAGAAAACTTTCCGTCTATAAATGAGCCACTTATATTCTTAGCTGGCTCATAAAAAGAGGTTATTTTAATGGTGACTTCGGATCCTATTTTTAATGTTACCCCTGGGACGAGCAAGGCATAATCTTCGAATGAAATGGTAAGGTTTTCACCCGTTGAACCTGGGGCTATCGGATGCCCTTCAGCTTTTAATTTTGTAATTTCTTCAATTGAAAACAAACAAAGTGCCTTATCTGGCCCACCGCTTATTCCTGGCTCATGTTTATCTCCTAAAATCCCTTCAAGCCTCACAAATGCTTCTTTTATGGGTTGCTTAGGAATTATGCCTTTTGAAACGTTAATCTGATAAATGTAATCCATTTTGTTTTTGTACGAAATGTGGTATAATTCTGTATAATTATACTGTCTTCACTTCATGAGCCTCAAAGGTAATACAAAATGCACCATGATAGATAGGGAAGTCACAGACTTATTTTTCTGTTTCCGACAACATTTTATAATTCTCTAAGTGTTAATTTTTTATGAAGCTATACGGTATTGTTTTTTTATGTAAATAGGATTAAACTGATTTTTTATGGAGGATTTAGTCCAGTTACCATTTTCATTTCAAAGTACTGTTTACAATTATTTGTTCTTTTTCGGTCTTATTATAGCCGGTATTATTCTTGCCCTCATTATTACACACGCATTAAAGCTGGTCTTAATTAGGTCTAAAGTATATTCTGCCGAAACATTTATTCCCAGATACAGGTATGTATTTACAATCCTTTTTGCCACAATTGCCGCAAATGCAGGCATTGGCATTTTGAAATTACCTCA
This sequence comes from Cytophagales bacterium, assembly GCA_025360395.1. Lineage (GTDB taxonomy): Bacteria > Bacteroidota > Bacteroidia > Cytophagales > UBA9547 > UBA9547. The sequence continues at coordinate 11,870 of JANYCH010000121.1, forward strand.
TGAGCCAGATGTTATAATAGATAAAATACTCTATCTGATACTTATTTATGCAATTACCCATTTTTTAATAAAATCTATGAGCTTCCTCAAACTGGTATTATACCATCGGTTTGATATTGACCAGGTACATAATTTACAGGAAAGGAAGGCAAGAACTCAAATTGATTTCCTATACAAAACAGGAAGTGTTATTTTAATCATGATCGCCTTGGCCATTGCCATGATGAGTTTTTCAAAAGTCCGTGAACTTGGCACAAGCATCTTAGCTTCTGCAGGGTTGGCGGGTATTATAATAGGACTAGCTGCTCAAAAGTCTATTTCCAATTTACTGGCAGGCCTTCAAATTGCCCTTACCCAACCCATCAGGTTAGACGACGGAGTAATAGTTGAGGGGGAGTATGGCAAAATAGAAGAAATAAGCCTCACATACGTTGTGATCAAAATTTGGAATGAAAAAAGGATGATCATACCAATTTCTTATTTTCTTGAAAAACCTTTCCAAAACCTAACACGAAATTCGGCCCAGATGCTTGATACAGTAACAATTTATGCAGATCATAACCTGCCAATAGACAAAATCAGAAATGAATTGAAAAGGATACTTGAAAATGAAGGAAGCACATTGTGGGACAAAAGAGTTTCGGCTGTTCAGTTAACAGATTGTTCTAACTCCTCAATTGAAGTAAGGATTTTAATAAGTGCGGAGAATTCAGGTAACGCTTTTGATTTACGTTGCCTGGTAAGAGAAAAGCTAATTGAGTATATCAGGAATAATCATTCTGATTGCTTGCCCAAATACAGGTACATAAGAGAAACTGAAAATAAGCTACAATCTTGATTTAGGATTTGTAATTTCTGCTGAAACGGCGTTCAAACTTCCAGCTTTTACCTCTCAAGGTTGTGGGCAAATAGCAAAATGACTCTTTAATATTAATGCTATTAAAAAACTTATCATCATCAGTTAAAATTAACTGCTTAAAAGTTCCACTTTTTTCCATTTCAGATAAATCAGCAAAAGGCATTTCTTCTTTAAAAAACTCTTCTTTTTTTAGTTTTTCCTTTAAATACCATTCAGGGTTAAATCCTGACGGGGTTGCATTGGAAGCCACAAAATTACCTTCTGAAACATTCAGCACATATTCAAGATATTTCTTTAGCAACTTCGGGCCTTCGTGCATAGTGTTTTCCACGTTCAATTGTTCCGGATGTATGCTGGATACAACTATTACTTTTTCCTTTGCCCTGGTTATAGCCACATTCAAACGATTTTCTCCTCCTTCCAGGTTAAGGCTCCCGAATTGATGATTCATTTTCCCGGTATTATCAGGAGCATAGCCAATGGAAAAAATAATGATATCCTTTTCATCGCCCTGAATGTTTTCAATGTTTTTCACTATAAGGCCTTCGGGCATTGATTTATTTTCTGAAATCAATCTTTGCTCTATTAAATCCTGGATCAGGTTTTGCTGCTGAATATTAAAAGTGATGATGCCAATTTCCTTATTTTCTGAAGTTTGCATTAACTTAAAAAGCAACCTGACAATTTCTTCAGCCTCAACAATGTTTTGGCGGCTTTCAAAAAAACCGTTGACCTTCACATATTCTATACCTTTAAAACCAGTCATATAGGTTTTAAAATCAGGCAACAACTTCAATTTTCCTTTATAAAAGTGCTGGTTGGAAAAATTGATGAGGTCCAGTGACCTGCTTCTGTAATGCTCTGTTAACATTACTTGGGGTAAATATCTGGCGGAAAGGTCAAGCAAAGAATTAACTTCAGTTTCCGGAACCTCATTATTCTCTTCAAACCTGGCAGAATAAAGGTCACTAGGTGGCAATTGCTTGCTGTCGCCTGTTACAACAAACTGTTTAGCTCTGGCTATTGCCGGTAATCCCTTTTCAGCAAAACATTGAGAGGCCTCGTCAAAAATAACTATATCAAACATTTCTTCAAGCGGAAAAATTGCAGAAACTGTTTCCGGGGAAGCAAGCCAGCAAGGCAACAAATAGAAAAGTTCGTTGCTGAAACTTTCAATTGTTTTTCTTAATGGCCATATTTTTTTCTTTTTCGAAACCTGATGCTTTAAATCCCTAAATGTGGTACTGTTTCCCAACCTGTTAAATTCCTCATTTTTATAAACCTGCTCTCTTAATTTTAAGAGCAATATCAGGGCACTCAACCTTCTTTTGTTCTCAACAGAATCATTCAATTGCTGCTCCAGCATGTCAATTTTAGAAGTTGATACAGAACTTAAAATTGGATTTTTTATTTCTATATGATTAATCCAGGAAATCTTTATGCTGTTTACAAATTGAAATATAAGTTCTTCAATTGAAAATACTTTGGATTGATAGTGAAGTACCAGCTTCTGAAAAGATTGAGTTTCTTCATGATTTAACTTTTCCTTCTCCAGATCATATTCCAACAGCGCGTCGAAATCTTGGTTTAAAGAATTGATAAGCTTGCTAATATCCTGCTCTTCAAAAAAGTTATCTAACTGAGGTTTTGTAAAATATACTCCAAACAACAAATAAGCCTCTTCTACCTTTTGAATTGATTCTATAAACAGTTTAAGATTTTTCCTATAATCATTTAAGGATTGCTGTTTAGGAATTACAAGGTCTGGAAAAAGATTTTTATTGGTAATAAACCCTTCTGAAAGTACGATCGATTTTATAACCAATTCTAACCTATCCTGGATATCCTGAATGGTGTCAAGATCATTGAAAATGTAATCTTTAGCTGACTTTAATTCATTTCTGAACCTGTGGAAATCCTGAAGGTTTTTAAGTCTTATTGATAACTCATGTAGACCATCTTTGTTTAAAGTTAATTGATTAATAATCAATAGTTTAGCTACAAACTTCTTGTCTTTGGAAGTTAAATTCCAAATAATCCTAGAAACAAAATGGTCATAATTAACTGATGCAGAATTAACCGTCAGAATAGCACTTTCGATAGAGTCTTCGTTTATCCCTTTAGCGAATACCTTATCAAAAAACACCTGAAGCTCTCCTTGGTATTTTTCCAGCCTTCGTTTTATGGAAGTTAATTTCCTATCATTGAACTTCTCAGAAGTGTAATTTTGAAAATGTTCATAGAATATTTCGCTTTGTGAACATTCTAAAACATTTTCCAGAACAGAAGTAAATGTTGATAGTCCTAAAAAATCTCTTGTTCTTATTTTAAAATGATGCTTAACCTCTGCAAAAGAATTATTGAAATTTTCAATATCCTTCAGAGAAGCTATAATTTGAGTTTTATCTGAAATACTAAACGTTTTAAAACTTTTCCTTTTCGTAAAAGCATATTCCGGCATGTCAAACCTGATTGCATAAGGCAATAGATATTTTAGCTTAGCCGTAAACTCAATTAAACTTTCCCTTGAAAAATATTTAAAAAATTGACTAACACCTGGAATTTCAGGTAATTCCCTGTTACAGTTGAGATATAATTCCTTTACACTGAAACCACATTCAGTTTCATCAAACAACGCCTCTTTAAAAAGTTGTAACTCTGAAGAAACCAGATCTATTTTTTTGCATGATTCTAAAAAATCACGCTCCAGAAAGACAGTATTTAAATTTAGGTTCAATGCTTTATATTCTTCAATCAGATCAATTTGAGAAATGATCTGATTATAAAGCCGGCTTCGGTCCGATTTAAAATCATGGACTAATGCGATAAAAGAGTTAACATTCAAGGTTTTAAGCCTATCATAAACTACATCCAAAGCTGCTCGTTTCTGACAAACCACCAAAACTTTTTTTCCTTTACTTATGAAATCAGAAACCAGGTTTGATATAAGTTGGGATTTTCCCGTTCCAGGCGGCCCTTGAACCACAATAGATTTGCCGGACTTAATCAGTTTAATTGCCTCTTCCTGTGGGGCATCTATCAAAAGAGGAGTTAGAATATCTGCTTCCTTTATAGAGGTACCTGATTCAAACTCAGGATTCCTCTGAAAAAAATCTTCAAACTGATCAAATTTTTGGTCTGACAATAAAAGATCATAATCAGGCAAAAGATATGAGCTTGCTTGGGGAAAAATTCCTAAAACGGCTTCATTCTGAAGGATCAAACGGCCATTCTCTTGAACCTCAGCAAAGTCATTAGATTTATAATTCAAAAAAGACTGCAGCTTATCGACAAAAAGATCAGTATTGAAATTAATCTCAAGCCCTGAAGCTTTCAGTAATTCATACACTTGGGTACGGAATTCCCTTGCATCTTTAGAAAACGATTCAAATGAAAAATTTTCAAAATCATCCGGAAGTGTTGCTTTATTAAAATGCTTCCACGCCAGAAGAAAACTTTTATTAAAAAAAACCGGCTCATTCTCGTCTTGTTCAATGTACCAAAGGTTTTTATCCAGGAATAAACCAACTGGGAAAAACAATAAAGGACACCTAACAACGGTTCCATCTGAAAACTTACCATATATAAATGGCCAGCCAATATGCAAATCTTTAGAACCTGCCTCCTCGAATAAAAATTTATCTTTTCTGTTAATTCGTTGTGCCTGTTTGCCAGCAAAATTCACCTTTTCATTCCTGCTGTCTATAAAATTTGTAATAGGTATTCTGGACTTTCCCGCAATAAGATCAGCAATGATCGAAAAAGATGGTTTATTTAATAAATAATCAAGCTCATGCAGGTCAAGATCATTT